>JAKAJW010000204.1 GCA_021813645.1 Pseudomonadota bacterium
CATCGTCGCGCGACAGGGTGGAGTTCTCGATCCAGGTGGCGCCCGGCCGGATCGCGGCCAAGACCTCGGCCAGCACCGCCTCGCTCGCCTGCGGCGAGGGCAGGCAGGTGAAGACGTGATCCACCTCGGCGGCAAGTTCGCCGACCGAGCCGGCCACCATCGCCCCCATCGCCCGATGCCGCTCCGCCCGCGCCGGATCGCGGTCGTAGACCGCGACGCAATGGCCCGCCTTCACCAGGCAAGCCGCCAGATGCCCGCCAAGATTGCCGAGCCCGATATAGCCGTATGTCATCCGCGCCTCCCCGCGCTGCCGACGCCTCTCCCCTGACCGCCCCGCCCGACGCCGTTCGGCCGGTTGCGCGGGATCGCCGGACTAGCGCGCGATATGGATGCGGAAGGCCGCCCGGATCGCCTGGTCGAGCTCAGCGTCGATCAGATTGCCGGCCTTGGCAAGGATCGCGTTCTTGCGCGCGATCGCCCGGTCCAAAAGCTCCGGCTTGCCGGCCTCGATCCATTCCTTCGGGCTCATCCGATTGCCGACGGCGGGGTAGACGTATTCGCTCTGCATCAGGCTCAGCGTCTGCTCCGAGCCGAGGTAATGCCCCGGCCCGCCCAGGCAGACCTCCTGCATCGCCGCGATCGAGACCTTGTCCTCGGTCACCTCGATGCCGCGCACGCAGCGCATCACCTGGCCCAGGACGTCGTCGCCCAGCACCAGGCTTTCGAGGCAGAAGCCCAGCAGCGAGGCATGCATGCCGACCGCCTCATAGGCCATGTTGAGCCCGGCAAGCCCGGCCAGGACATTGGTGATCCCCTGCTCCCAGCCGGCTTGCATGTCGGGCAGCTTGCTGTCGGAGATGCCCGAGGCCGCGCCGCCCGGCAGGCCGTAGAACTGGTGCATCTGGGCGCAGCCCGCCGTCAGCAGCGCCTGTTCGGCCGAGCCGCCCGACATCGCGCCGGTGCGCAGGTCCGACACGAAGGGCCAGGTGCCGAAGATGCAGGGATGGCCCGGCGCCATGGCGTTCACGTAGACCAGCCCCGCCAGGCATTCCGCCACCGCCTGCACGATCGAGAGCGCGATCGGCGCCGGGGCGGTCGCGCCGGCCTGCCCTGCCGAGAGCAAGAGCACCGGCATGCCGCCGCGTACGCAATGCTCCATCGTCACGCAGCTTTCCTCGGCGAATTTCATCGGCGGGACGACGAAGCAGTTGGAATTCGACACGAAGGGCCGCGCGCGCCAGTTCGCCTCGCCGCCGGCGATCAGATGCAGCAGCTCCAGGCAGCCCTGCACATGCGCCGGATCGGAGAACGAGGTGCCGACATGCTTGGTGGTGCCCGCGCAGCAGGCATAGAGCGTGTTCACGTCCATCTCGTAATTGTCGGCGATGTCGCGGCAGACCATGGCGCGCTGGAAAAAATGCACGTTGTCGAGGTGCTGGGTCAGCTGCGCAGCCTGATAGAGGTCCTTGGCCGTCGAGTCGCGATAGTCGTTGCGCTCGAGATCGACGATATGGACCGCAGCGCCGGCGGTGCCGAAATGCACGTTGGTCCCGCGCAGCTGCAGGTCGTGTTTCGGATCGCGGCCATGAAGCGTGATGCCGCGCGCGGCCCTGGCCAGCATGTCCTCGACCAGGGCGCGCGGGAACCGGATGCGGCCGTCGGCGCCCTGCACCGCGCCGGCGCCGGTCAGGATCGCCACCCCCGAGGGGGGCGCATTGGCGAAGCCGATCACCTCCAGCGCCTCGAGCGCGGCCTGATGGATGCGCGCCACCCCGGCCTCGCTCAGCGGCCGGTACTGCCCGCCGGGCATCCCGGCCCGCACCGGTCGAAGCGCTTCGGCCAGCGGCGCCGACCTGAGCGCCACCCGCCCGGCCCGCCCGCCGGCCCGTCCATTGGCCCGTCCATCGGCCCGCCGTGCCCGTTCCGGTGCGCAGCCCGGCTCCACCGCCTCTTCCATCCCACCACCCTCCATTTTCTGTCCGGAAATATCCCGGGGTCCGGGGCAGAACCCCGGAACCGTCACATCCGCACCCGCTCCGCCGCCGGATCGTACATCGGCGCGAGGGACGCCCGTGCCCGGTGCCGCCGCCCGGCGATCTCGATCTCGTAGGACGACGCCAGCACCTCGGCCGCGCTTTCGCCGCGGCAGGGCACGTAGACCAGGCCCACCGCGCCGCCCAAGGAATGGCCGTAATTGGCCGAGGTGACGGTCGCGACGAGCCGGCCGTCGCGCAGCACCGCCTCGTTGTGAAACAGCATCGGCTCCGGATCCTCGAGCCGCAGCTGCACCAGCCGCCGGTCGAGTCCCGCGTCGCGCTTGCGCAGGACCGCCTCGCGGCCGATGAAGGCGCCTTTCTCCGGCTTCACCGCGAAGCCGAGCCCGGCCTCCAGCACGTGATCCTCGTCGGTGATGTCATGGCCCCAGTGGCGGAAGGCCTTCTCGATCCGGCAGCTGTCGAGCGCATGCAGACCGCACAGCGTCAGCTCCGGCGCCGCCTCCAGCAACGCCTCGAAGACATGCGCCGCCTGGTCGGCGCTCACGTAGAGCTCCCAACCGAGTTCGCCCACATAGGACACCCGATGGGCCCGGGCGAGCCCCAGGCCGACCTCGATTTCGCGCGCCGTTCCATAGGGATGGCCGGCGTTGCTCAGATCGTCCGGCGAGACCCGCGCCAGCACCTCGCGCGCCTTGGGCCCCATCAGGCAGAACACCGCCTCGGCCGCCGTCACATCGGTGACGACGACGAAGGCCTCGCCCAGGTGCCGGTTCAGCCAGGCGAGATCGCGCCGCAGCGTCGCGCCCGGCACCACCAGGAGGAAGGCGGTCTCCGACAGCCGGGTCACCGTCAGGTCGCTTTCGATGCCGCCGCGGGCGTTCAACATCTGGGTATAGACGATGCGGCCCGCGGCCACATCGAGCTCATTGGCGCAGAGCCGCTGCAGCAAGGTCAGCGCGTCGCGCCCCTCGACCCGGATCTTGCCGAAGGAGGTCATGTCGAACAGCCCCACCCCCTCGCGCACCGCCATATGCTCGGCGCGCTGGTTGTCGAACCAGTTCGGCCGGCCCCAGCCGTAGCGGTAGGCGCGCTCCTGCCCGGGCGCGGCGAACCAGTTCGCCCGTTCCCAGCCGGCGACCTCGCCGAACACCGCG
>JAKAJW010000458.1 GCA_021813645.1 Pseudomonadota bacterium
TGGCCATCGCCGGTCTCGCGCCACATGGGCTCACCCTTGCTTGAGGAGGCATCGACTTCCTGCAGCAGGCCCTTGGCGAGCATCGCGCCGACCACCTTGGTGGCGGCCCCGCCGCGCAAGTTGTCGGGCAGCGGTAGGGCGATGCGGTCCTCGCGCTGTGCGGCGGCACTGAGAATGATTGCTTGAGTGTCGGAAAGCTGGGTCATCGTCGTCTCCCGTATCGGGGCGCGCGGAATGCGGGCCCTTCTACGAGGCCAAGCCCGCCAGTCGGCGGGCAGGACCGGGAGCGGGTCGTCTCACTCCGCGTGTTCGCCTTCGTGGAAGGCCATGTCGGTGATCTCGCGCAGCTTGGCGCGGTAGTGGTTCAGGGTGCCGACATGGCCCCAGTTGATCTCGTCGGGGTGGGTCTCGAAATGGTCTGCGCTTAGGGCGGCGAGCCGCTCCAGCATCGCATCGATCTCGGTCTTCGCGGCGATGAAGGCGTCGAGGGCTTTGTTCGACCGCTCCCTCGAACCGGTGGCGGGAGCGGTCTCACTGTCGGTCGCGCGGCGGGTCATCGTGGGGGCTCCGTGGTGAGTTGCATCGTCCTTCTGGAGACACGTTCGCTCTGTCCGCCGTGCTTATCAACTCGATAAGCACATGATTCTGAATGATAATCGGAGCCGTCGATGCAGGGCATGAGCGAGCGCCAGTACGCCGCCCATGTCAGGCTGTCGCGGGGCGCGATCCAGAAGGCCAAGGCCGCTGAGCGGCTGGTCCTCTATCCCGACGGCAGCATCAACGCGGCCGCCAGCGACGCACGCCGGGCGGAAACCACCGACCCCTCGAAGACCCGGAAGCCGCCAGAACCGAAGCTGAAGCCCGTTCCCGAGGCGGCGGTGGCGGCCGTCGGGGACACGCTGCGCGAACAGGGTCTGGCGGTCCCGGCTGTCGGTGGCGGGACGACCTTCCTTCAGGCGAAGACCGCGAACGAGGTGCTGAAGGCGCAGGAGCGGCGCATCCGGCTCCAGAAGCTGAAGGGGGAGTTGATCGAGCGGGCCCGCGCGCTGTCGCTGGTGTTCCGGCTGGCGCGGGAGGTGCGGGATGCTTGGGTGAACTGGCCTGCGCGGGCGGCGGCGCTGATGGCGGCCGATCTGGGCGTCGAGCCAGCCGTGATGCAGAAGGCCTTGGAAAAACATGTCCGTGCCCACCTCGACGAGCTTGCCGAGGTCCGGCCCGACTTCCGGTGAAGATGATGGCCTGACGGACTTCGACGGCGCGGTGGAAATCCTGCGCGCCTGGGGCAACGGGCTGCGGCCCGACCCGGACCTGACCGTCTCGGAATGGGCGGACCGGCACCGCATGCTCTCGGGCCGCGCCTCGGCCGAACCCGGGCGGTATCGCACGGTGCGCACGCCCTACATGCGCGAGATCATGGACCGGCTGTCGCCCAGCGACCCCACCCAGCGGGTCGTGTTCATGAAGGCCGCGCAGGTCGGGGCGACGGAAGCCGGAAACAACTGGATCGGGTTCGCCATCCACCAGGCACCGGGGCCGATGCTGGCGGTCCAGCCGACGGTGGAACTGGCCAAGCGCAACTCGCGCCAGCGGATCGACCCGCTGATCGACGAGAGCCCGGAGCTGCGCGAGCGGGTGAAGCCCGCGCGCTCGCGGGACGCGGGCAACACGATGCTGTCGAAGGAATTCGCGGGCGGCATCCTGATCATGACTGGGGCGAACTCGGCGGTCGGGCTGCGCTCGACCCCGGCGCGGTACATCTTCCTCGACGAGGTCGACGCCTATCCTGCGTCCGCCGACGAGGAAGGCGACCCGGTGACGCTGGCCGAGGCCCGTTCGCTGACCTTTGCCCACCGGCGCAAGGTGTTCCTGGTCTCGACGCCCACCATCCGTGGGCTGTCGCGCATCGAACGCGAGTACGAGGCGAGCGATCAGCGGCGGTTCTACGTGCCGTGCCCGCATTGCGGCACGATGCAATGGCTGAAGTTCGACCGGCTGCGCTGGCAGAAGGGCCGTCCGGAGACGGCGGAATATCACTGCGAGGGCTGCGACGCGGCAATCGCGGAACACCACAAGACGGCCATGCTGGAGGGTGGCGAATGGCGGGCGACCGCCACGGCCGCCGATCCGACCACGGTCGGCTACCACCTCTCGGCGCTCTATTCGCCGGTGGGCTGGCTTAGCTGGTCCCGCATTGCCCGCGGCTGGGAGGCGGCCCAAGGGTCGGATGAGGCGATAAAGGCGTTCCGCAACACGATCCTTGGCGAGACTTGGGTCGAGAGCGGCGAAGCGCCGGACTGGCAGCGGCTGGCGGACCGGCGCGAGGCTTGGGCCCCGGGCACGGTGCCCGAGCGGGGGCTGTTCCTGACCGCCGGGACGGATGTGCAGAAGGACCGGATCGAGGTCGACGTCTGGGCCTGGGGCCGTGGGCTGGAAAGCTGGCTCGTCGACCACCTCGTGCTCGAGGGCGGGCCCGGCGATCCGGCCTGCTGGCAGCAGCTGACAGATCTGCTCGGGCGGACATGGGCGCATGCCTCGGGCCAGACGATGACGCTGTCCCGGCTCGCGATCGACACGGGCTACGAGACCAGCGCGGTCTATGCCTGGTCGCGCCAGGTGGGCTTCGCGCAGGTGGCGCCGGTGAAGGGCGTCGAGGGGTTCACCCGGACGAGCCCGGTGACCGGCCCGACCTATGTCGACGCGACCGTCGCGGGCAAGCGGCTCCGGCGCGGCGCGCGGCTTTGGACAGTGGCCACCTCGACCTTCAAGGCCGAGACCTATCGCTTCCTGCGGCAGGACCGGCCGACGAGGGAAGAACAGGCGGCGGGTATGCTGTGTCCGCCTGGCACGATCCATCTGCCGGACTGGGCGGATGGCGAATGGCTGAAGCAGCTGACCGCCGAGCAGCTGGTGACGGTGCGCACGAAACGCGGCTTCGCGCGGCTCGAATGGCAGAAGCTCCGCGAGCGCAACGAGGCGCTGGACACACGGGTCTACGCCCGCGCGGCGGCGTGGATCCTCGGGGCGGATCGCTGGCCCGATGCACGCTGGGCCGATCTTGAAGCGCAACTCGGGGTGACGAAGCAGGAACGGCCAGATGACGCCGCCACGACGGCGCCATACGTTCCGATACGAACGCTGCCG
>JAKAJW010000346.1 GCA_021813645.1 Pseudomonadota bacterium
CCGCCAGCGCAACCCCGAGACAGAGGCACATCGCCAGGTTGATCCTTCGCATCACCGCATTCCTCCTCGGGCCGAAGCCGAACCCGCGCAAATCCTCGCCGCAACCGGGCGCCGCCGCAAGCGTCGGCTCACAGCGGAAGGATGGTCGTCGCCTTGATCTCTTCCATCGAAAGCAACGCGGTCACGTTGTAGATCCGAACCTCCGAGATCAGCGCCTGGTAAAAGGCGTCATAGGCCCGCGCGTTGGCCACCCGCACCTTCAGGATATAGTCGATATCGCCGGCCAGCCGATGCGCCTCGAGCACCTCGGGCCGCTTGCGCAGCACCTCCAGGAAGGCCCGCTGCCAGCCCGCCTCGTGCTCCGAGGTGCGGATCAGCACGAAGAAACAGGCCTCCAGCCCCAGCGCCTCGGCGTCGAGCAACACGGTCTGCCGGGTTATGACCCCCTGTTCCTTCAACTTGCGGATGCGGTTCCACACCGGCGTCTTCGACGATCCGACCTTGCGGGCGATCTCGTCCAGCGACTGGCCGGCATCCTCCTGCAACTCGGTGAGGATCTTCCGATCCATCTCATCCAGCCGGACAGCCATTCCCGATCCTTCCCCACGCAGGGATCCCGTTTATGCTGCAGCGCAGTATCCGAACGATCTTCCCGGTGCGCAAGAATATCTCACGCCGCGCTGGAAGAAAATTCCAGCCCCGGGGCCGAAAATCGCCGCGCCGCCCCCGCCGCCGCCCTGCGGCCACGGCTCTGCGCATGACGATCGGTCGCGCCGCCGCGGCCGAGTTCAGGCTTTCCTAACCCGTTCCCAGCCATTACAGAAGGCGGGTCCGACGCCCCGCAGCTTGCATGACCGACCAGAGCCCCGTGACCGACGCGCCCACCAGCCCCGTGAAGACCCTGCCCGATGCCCAGACCGTGACCGAAGTCCGGCACTGGACCGAACGGCTGTTCTCCTTCCGCGTCACCCGGCCGCAATCGCTGCGCTTCCGCTCGGGCGAGTTCGTCATGATCGGGCTCCTCGGCGACAACGGCAAGCCGCTGCTGCGCGCCTATTCGATCGCCTCGCCCTCCTGGGACGAAGAGCTGGAATTCTACTCGATCAAGGTGCCCGACGGCCCGCTGACCTCGAAGCTTCAGCACATCCAGCCGGGCGAACAGATCATCCTGCGCCCGAAGCCGGTCGGCACCCTGGTGCTCGACGCGCTCTTGCCCGGCAAGCGGATCTGGTTCCTGGCCACCGGCACTGGCATCGCACCCTTCGCCTCGCTGATGCGCGACCCGGAAACCTACGAGAAATACGAGCAGGTGGTGATGATGCACACCTGCCGGACGGTGGCCGAACTGGAATACGGCCGCCAGCTTGTCGCGGCCCTGCGCGACGACCCGCTGATCGGCGAGATGGTCGAGGGCAAGCTGCTCTACTACCCGACCACCACTCGCGAAGAGAGCCCGCATATGGGCCGGATCACCGACAACCTGACCTCCGGCAAGGTCCTCGCCGATCTCGGCCTGCCGCCGATCGACCCGGCCACCGACCGCGCCATGGTCTGTGGCTCGCTCGCTTTCAACCTCGACGTCAAGGCGGTGCTGGAAGGCTTCGGCCTGCGCGAAGGGGCGAATTCCGACCCGCAGGAATACGTGGTCGAAAAGGCCTTCGTCGGCGACGGGATCTGAGCGCCCCGCCGCCACGCGGGCCGGCCGGCGCGGGCGGCGGCGCCCTGCCTGGCGCTAACCATTTTCCCAACAAGCGCTACCGATTTATCTAAAGTTCGCGTAAATTCTTCTGGCGGCCCAGGCGTCCTCGGCCCGCCGCGCACCGCCCCCCTGGGCGGCAAGGCAGAAGCCTTCGATCAGACGCAATCCAAGCTTTCGGGCCAGCGGCGCGCTGCGGCTCCGGACGGCCGCGGCCGCCCGGCCGCCGTTGCGCACCCTCGGGCCGCGGCCGGACATAGGGTGTATATAAATGGTATCGCTGTTCCGCTCCAAGACGCCGCGCCGGACCGGTCTGGCCGCTTTGCTCGCCGCGGGTCTGGCTGCGCCGCCGGCCGGCGCCGCCCCGCCCGCCCAGCCCCCGGCCCAGCCCACCGCCCAGCAGCCCGCCTCGCCGCCGGCATCACAACCCGGCCTGCTCTCCGGCCTGCGCAGCGGCGACCGCTATCTGAGCCTGGTGCTGGCCTCGGCCCATTTCGGCACCGCCTCGCATCTGCGCAGCCTGACCCCCGGCCTCACCTACGGTCGCACCTGGGCGATCCCGAACAGCCGATTCGACTGGTTCGCCGAGGCCGGAGTGTTCCGCAATTCCTATGCCGAAGTGTCGCCCGTGGCGCTGGCCGGGGTGCGCTACGACCTCGGCCGCGTCGGCCCGGCCGAGATCTACTTCGGCGGCGGCGCAGGCCTGGCCTATTACCGCCAGCTCGCCCCGGTGCTGCGCAAGCAATACGGCATTCCCAACCTGGGCGGCTTCATTCCGGTCGCCATGCTCAGCCTCACCGCGCAGGTCGGCCGTCTGGAATACCGGCTGACGACCGTGCCCGCCGGGCGCGACTCGCGGGCGATCTTCAATCTGTCGGTCGCGATCCACTACTAGGCCGGCGCCGGCCCTAGCCCTTGTTCCGGGCCGCCTCGAGGGCGAGCTTCAGCTTGTCCAGCACCGCCTGCATCTCGGCGGTGCCATGCGCCTGCTGGAAAGCCGCCATCAGACTGACCCGATCCGCCTCGGCGATATCGGCGGTGGCGATCCGCTGCTTGATCTCGCCTGCGGACAACGCGGCCGCCGACCAGGTTTCCGCCTGGGCCTGGGCCTGCCCCTGCCCCTGCGCTCCGGCCTGCGTGGTCTTGCCGGTGGCGGTGGTGCCGCTGTCGCTGACCGCCCCGCCGCTGGCCGCGCTGGTGGCCGAGGCCACCGCCTGGGTCAGCGCCTCGGCCGCCCCCTTGGCCACCCCGCGGGCGACCTTGGCGGCGGTGTCGACCGCCGCATCGGCGGCCTTGCCCGCCGCCGCCGCCGCGCTGCTCGGCGAGGGCAGCGCCGAGACCCGCACCGGCGCGCCGGGAACCGCGGGGATCGCGGCGCCGCGGCTCAGCATCAAGAGGCCGGCCAAGGACAGCACCGCAACACCTGTCACAGCCAATAC
>JAKAJW010000116.1 GCA_021813645.1 Pseudomonadota bacterium
CAACATCCTGAACACCGCCCAGCTCTTCGCCGACCGGATGGAGGAGAGCCAGGACCCCACCGTGGTGCGCGCGGCGCCGAAGCTGATGGCCTCGATCGGCCGAGCGGTGAACCTCTGCGAAAGCACTCTGGCCTTCGGCAAGGCCGAGGAGCCGCCGCCGGCGCTGAGCTACGTGCCGCTGCGCCCGCTGATCGGTGATGTGATCGACAGCGAGCGGATCGCCGGGGCCGAGGCCGGGCTGGTCACCTTCCTCGAAGACGTGCCGGTGGGCCTGACGATCCGCGCCGACAACGAGCAGCTGCACCGGGTGATCTCGAACCTGGTGCGCAACGCCCGCCAGGCGATCGAGGCGACCGGCCAGCCCGGCACCATCGAGGTCGGCGCCGGCGAGACCGAAAGCGCCTGGTGGATACGGGTCGGCGACACCGGGCCGGGGCTGCCGCAAAAGGCGAAGGAGAAGCTGTTCACCCCATTCCAGGGCGGCGCCCGCAAGGGCGGCATCGGCCTCGGCCTGGCGATCTCGGCCGAGCTGGTGCGCGGCCATGGCGGCCGGCTGGAGCTGCTGCGCAGCGACGAGGAAGGCACCGAGTTCATCATCCGGTTGCCGAAGTCGCTCGAGACGCCGGAGAGCTGAGCCGCGCCGCCGAGACCGCGAAGCGGGCCGAGGCGGGTGCAGGGAGAGTCCAACGCGGGGCCAACGCGGGGCGGAGATTTCGCCCTTGCAATCGCCCGGGCGGCGGCCTAAATGGCGGCCTCACGCACCCGTAGCTCAGCTGGATAGAGCATCAGACTACGAATCTGAGGGTCGGGCGTTCGAATCGCTCCGGGTGCGCCATTCCCCTCTGGTGAGAACGAAGTATCGGGCCGCTCCGTTGCAGGAGACCTGGCTGGCGCTTTGCGCCCTGAACGCATTTTGGCATGCCACAGGGGTGAAGTTGTTGGGGCGAAGTTGTTGCGATGGCGAAGGCGCGACCTTTGGATTTGCAGCGGCCCGGCGGTGAGGGGGGCGGCGCGGATCGTGCGGCAGGACAATGGCAACCGCCGCTGGCGCCCGCGCCGTTGTCTTCGGTTGCGCCTGTGGCCCAGTCGGGCGCCGGCCCCTTTTTGAGGGATCGTGCCCGCGGTTCGGATCCGGGCGTCCGATGGCTGACACTCAGCTGCGACGCCTCGTTGACCCCCGGCGAAACGGGTGGCGCGACGCGATGCCGCAACTCAGGGAAATCTCTGCGAGACGGCCTTCCCCTGCGGCCCCGGCACGCGGATGCAGGCCGGAACGGAGATTTCATGCCATTGTAATATATATATCTTCCTCCTTCGCGCGCCGATCGAGCCGCCGTCCCTTCAGCCTGCGGCATGGTGGCTGCGGACGAGCAGGCGGACCGCCGCCGGCGCAAGCGATCCAACCGATCACGTTCCGCTGATCTGCATCAATGTGTGCCGTGGCGCCGAGTGCATAGAGACAGAGGCGCCAAAAGCGCAGGCATGATGGATAGGAGGCGAAGATGCGCAGCAGTATTTCAAAGAGCCGGCTGACGGTTTCCGTCGTGGCGATTGCCGCGGCCGTGGGGTTGGCGATGGCGTCCGGCTGGGGTCCGCTTGCATCGCAATTCGCCGGAGCGGCTTGGGCCCAGGAAACCGGCGGACAGACCACCGGCAAGGGCAATCAGGGCGGCCAAGGACAGGGGTCCAAGGGCTCTCAGGCGGGCCAAGGCACGAATGCCGACAAGGGCCAGGGTCAGGGCGGCCCAAGCTCGGATTCGGACGCCAAGGGGCCGCAAGCGGGCGCCCCCTCTTCCTCGGGTGGCGGCAAGCCGATCTGGTCTCAGGAAGGCATTCCCGAAGTCGAGTTGGGCCGGCTAAGCGTGGCGCGTTCGCCGGACCATGTGTTGCAGCGCTCCTATGACGAGGCGATTGCCTCGGTTTCGCCGGACATGGTCTCGTTCTACAATCTGCCGCTGGACCAGGTGATCGATCAGTTGTCGCTGAACTTCGACAACCTCTCCTTCATCGACTCGCCGTTGCAGAACCTGGCGCTCCTCAAGGACGCGCTCGACGGAACCTCCGGCTTGTCGGCGCTCGGCGTGACGAACAATAACGAAACGCTTGAAGCGATCTTCCTCGGCGTTGCTTCGGACAAGACCCTGCCGATCACCGCAGAGACTGTGGTCGCGGTCACGACCATCCTCGGGACGCCGATCACCGGAGCGGATGCCGAGAAGCTGGCGGCGGATGCTGAAGCCGTACGTATCGCGGTGCTGGCCGGCCACGGCTGATTGGCGCGACAGCAACCTCGACCTACTCCGGAACGCCCCGGGGTAGGTCCCTCTTTCTGTCACGCCGCGGTGACGGCACCAGTTCGGCATGACAGTGGATCTCGCAAGATGCTCTTCGGAGCGGGAGTTTGCCATGTGGAACCTCTCATCCAGGAAAATGACGATGGTCGCGACGATTGCGATCGTGGCTGCCTTGGGACTGGCGTTCGGCACAAGCTGGGCGCCCCATTCCTCGCGGATATCGGGTGCCGCTTGGGCTGCTGGGACCGATACGCACAGTGACGGGCCGGACACGGGCGGCGACCATCAGGGCGGTCCGCAAAAGGGCAAGGGCGGTCAGCACGACCAAGGCGGGCATGACGGCCAGCGCGGCGAAAGCGATCACGGCAGTGGCGGGGGCGTCGCCATCCAAGGCGGCGCGGCAGGCCACGGCAAGGGCAAGGCGGGAGCAGACAGCGACGGCAGGGGGCCGAACGCGGGGGCTGCGGCAGGGTCGCGCGGCACGAAGCCTGTATGGTCCCGCGAAGGTATTCCTTCCGTCGAACTCGGTCGCTTGAACGTTTCGCGCTCGCCATCGCATGTGCTGCAGCGGGCATATGAGGAAGCGCTCGCCACCATGTCGCCGGAGATGGTTTCGTTCTACAACCTGCCGCTGGATCAGGTGATCGACCGGCTTTCGCTGAACTACGACAACGTCGCCCGGATCGACTCGCCGCTGCAGAACCTGGCCCTGCTGAAGGACACGCTCAACGGCAGCCCTGCGCTGTCTTCGATCGGCGTGACCAATGACCCGAAGACGCTTGAAGCCATTTTTCTCGGCAACGCCTCGGACAAGACCATTCCGATCACGCCTGAGACCGTGATCGCGGTGACCACGATCCTCGGGACCCCGGTCACCGGCAGCGACGCAGAAAAGCTCGCGGCGGAAGCCGAGGCCGTCCGGATCGCCGTTCTGGCCGGTCATGACAGCTGAAGCGCGACATACCTGCAACGGCACGCGCCGGCCTGCCCCGGCCAGAGGCACAAGTTGTTGCAGGGTTCGGTGGAACGAGGGATTCTAATGGCCGCTGATGCGGTTCGGCCTCCAGCCGGGGCCGAAACCTGAGGCGGGTCAGAAACGAAAGGGGGTAGCGATGATGTACAGGATTCGCGTGCTTTCGGGTCTTGTGGCAGCGCTGACTCTCGTTGGCTCTGGCATGTCGAATGCCAAGACTCCGGCGGACGCTCTGAGCTTCGGCACGGCCAGCGTCACATACGGACCCTACCTGCGCGCCGAAGCGGGCTTGGCCTTTCCCAATTTCGCGGATGGCCACTGGCTGCCGACCGGATATCCCATCGATCCGCGGGTCGACTTCGACTTGAGCGGCAAGAGATCGGGTTTCGCGGCGATTGCGGTCGGCTATGACTGGATGAACGGCTTCCGCGGCGACATCGCCCTGTTGAACGTCGGACGCTCGGATGTCACCGGCCCACACACGACGTTGGGCCCGCATGCGGATATCACCTCGGCATCGGTCGACACCACGGCCATCATGGCGAACCTGTTCTATTCCCCGCTGGAACAGCTTGGCAGGAACTCGCGGCTCCAGCCGTTTTTCGTCGTGGGGATCGGCCTTGCCAACAACAGGGTCGGCGACTGGACGCGCACCAACACCGCGACCACGCCGGTGACGCGGACCTATTCCGGCGCCACCCATTCCGACCTTGCGCTGTCTCTGGGCGTCGGCATGTCCTATCAGCTGACGCCGCCGGGCAAGTATCCGGTCATCCTCGAGCTTGCCTACCGCTACTACAGGTTCGGGACGGCCAAGGGCGGCAGCACGGCCGACAAGGGCCTTTCGGTGCCGGTCGAGCCGCTGACCTTCCGCAACAACGCGGGCATCGTTTCGGTCGGCCTGCGGATACCGTTGAATCATCTCTGAGCGCGGTGGCGGGCACGTTCGGCTCGGCGCGCCCGTATCTGACACCCCGTTGCATTGAAGAGCGGGCTTCCGTCCAGGGTCCGCAGCCGTCGGCGAAACTGCGCCGTTGCCTTCGTCCGGCGCTCGTCAACGGGGATCGGGCACGCGAACGGCCTCTGCCGGGCGCGTTGGCATGCGCGGGCCGCCTCGCCCGCAGGTTCGGCGTGCCATCGGTCGGCCTCGGACACGCGCCGGCGCGCGATCTGCGGGGACAGCTGCGCGGCGCGACCTTCGGCGGCGCCGGCCTCAGGCCGCGCGATAGACCTCTTCGCCGGCCAGCAGCGTCAGCAGGACCTGGGTATCGCCGATCTCATAGGGGTCGCAGGTGTAGAGGTCGCGATCCAGGATGATGAGATCCGCGAACTTCCCGAGCGAGAGCGATCCGGTCTCCGCTTGGCGCCAGCCCGCGGCGGCGGCGTTTATCGTGTAGCCTTCCACACATTCGGCCAGCGTTAGTCTCTGTTCGGGCAGGAACACCGGATGCCGGCCTTCCTTGCGCGGCGGCTGGCGGGTCATCGCCGTCTCGATAATCTCGAATGGGTTGAGCGTCGAAACGGTCCAATCGCTGGAGAGCGCGAGCAGCGCGCCGGCGTCGCGCAGCGCGCGGAACGCATACATCCAGCGTCCGCGCGCCTCGCCCACCATCGGCAGGGCGACATCGGTGACCGAGGGCTCGTGCCGGGCCCAGAGGGGCTGGATGTTGGCGACCACGCCGAGCTGGCCGAAGCGGGGCACATCCGCCGGGTCGATGCATTGGATATGGGCGATCTGGTGCAGGCTCAGCCAGGGGGCATTCGCCCGGCGGGCGGCCTCGAAACCGTCGAGCGCGGCGCGGACGGCGAGATCTCCGATCGCGTGGACATGGATCTGAAAGCGGGCCGCGTCGAAGGCGCAGAACATTTCCTCGATCTGCCGCGGCGAGAACATCAGCTCGGCATTGCCGCCCTCGGCGTCGGAATAGGGCGCGATCATCGCCGCGGTCCGGTTCTCGATCACCCCGTCGAGGAAGAACTTCGCGGAATGGACGCGGAACATCGGATACTGGCTGGCCGCGCGGATCGCGCTCACCCGCGCGACAGCCTCCTTGGTGGATTCCGAGGCCTCGACGCGCGCGGTGGCGACGACGCGCGCGGTCAGTTCGCCGGCCTCGGCGAGGCTGCGATAGACCCGCGCGTGACGCTCGTTGGTCGAGGCGTCGAGCACGCCGGTGATGCCGTGGCGATTGGCATGGGCGAGCGCGTAGCGCACCCCATCCGCATAGTCCCGGTCGGTCGGCTGGGGCATCCGTTCCTCGGCCCAGTTCACCGCCATCTCGTAGAGCAGCCCGGTCGGCTCGCCCGCCGCGTCGCGCACGAAATGGCCGTTCATCGGGTCCGGCGTGTCGCGGGTCAGGCCGAGCACTTCGCAGGCGCGGCTGTTCAGGCAGCCGTTATGGCCATCGGAGGCAAGGATGAAGCAGGGCCGGTCCGGCACCGCCGCGTCGAGCACGCGGCGATCGAGATTGTGCTCGCCGAACAGACCCGAATACCAGCCGTCGCCCTGCACCCAGCCCTGTGGCCAGCCGGCGGCGAATTCGGCAAGTCGCGCCTGCATCTCGGCCGGCGTCGTCGCCTCGGAAAGATGGGCGCTCTGGCTGTGCCGCTGGCCGCCGTCCTGAACGTGCAGATGCGTGTCGTGAAAGCCCGGCAGAACCAGCCGTCCCTCGGCGTCGATCGTCCGCGTCGCGGCGCCGGCCAGCGCGCGGATCTCTGCGGTGCTGCCCAGCGCGACGATCCGCCCGTCCTGGATCGCCAGCGCCTCGACGCGGGGAAAATGCGGGTCCATCGTCCGGACATTTCCATTCACGATGATCGTCTGCACTGCTGGCATTCTTGTGATCCCTGTTCCGCTTCTGGTGCAGTTTCGAACCCTGGCGGTGCGCAAACAAGATGAAAATCCGCGCGCAAGGGAACCAAAACGAAAGAAAATTGCCACACATCGATGACTTCACGGAAAATTGTTCTTTCCCTATCGGAGTTGCCCCGCCTAGGCTGGCACAGGAGGTTCGCCGCCCTGGCGTTCGGTATGGAGTCGCAGAGTATGAAGAAGCTGAAGTTCATCGACAGGATGGCACAGGGCAAGGTTTCGCGCCGCCAGATGCTGCAATCGGCCGGCGCCTTCGGCGTTGGGGCTCTGATGCTGCCCAAGCTCGCCGATGCGGCGGGCGTGCTGACCTGTCTGGAATGGGGCGGCTACGACGATCCGAAATACTATGAATCCTACCTCAAGCGCTACGGCCAGAAGCCGAACTTCTCGATCTTCGCCGGCGAGGAGGACGCCCTCGCCAAGGTGCTGGCCGGCTTCAAGGCCGATGTCATGCACCCGTGCAACTACTCGGTCAGCCGCTTCGTCAATGCCGGCCTCGCGGTGCCGATCGACACCTCGCGCCTGTCGAACTGGAAGGATCTCTTCCCCTCGCTGCAGACCGCGCAGGGCGTGGTGATCAAGGACCAGATCATGATGGCGCCGGCCGACTGGGGCAATGCCGCCATCGCCTACAGGCCCGACCTGATCGACGACAAGTTCAAGGCCGATCCGAGCTGGAGCATCTTCTACGACGAGGCCTACAAGAACAAGGTTTCGATGGTCGACGATCCGGTCGCCATCACTATCGGCGCGATGGTCGGCGGCATGTCCTATGACGAGGCCTATCTGCTGAACGGCGATGCGCTGAAGAAGGCGACCGACAACTGGGGCAAGCGCGCCGTCGACGTCTCGCGCATTCTGTGGGCCGACCCGACCGATGCGGAACAGGCGATGGCCGCGGGCGAGATCGTCGCCGCCTATTCCTGGAACGGACTGGTCAAGGATCTGCACGACCAGGGCATCAAGGTCGCCTATGCCCATCCGAAAGAGGGCTATTTCACCTGGTTCTGCGGGCTGACGCTGCTCGATTCGGGCAAGGCCGACCCGGCCCAGGCCTATGACTTCATCGACGCCTGGCTTTCGCCCGATACCGGCAAGGCGTTGATCGCGCAGGGCTACGGCCATTCCAACATCAAGTCGTTCTCGGTCGCCAACCCGGCCGATGTGGCGGCGATGGGGATCACCGATCCGGTGAAGATGATGGAGCAGTCGATCGTCTTCAAATCCACGCCGGACGATGTGCAGGTCGCGCAGAACAAGGCTTGGGGGGATGTGAAGGCCCTCAAGCTCTGATCGAGCGCACCCGGTGAGCGGCCCGCTTTCGACCGACAGGACCGTTCGGCAGCAGCGGATGGCAGGCTACGGCCTGCTGTCCCCTGCGCTGCTGATCATGGTGGCAATGCTGGCCTTGCCCATTGCCGCGCTGGTCCTCCTGAGCTTCTGGCGACAGTCGGGCTACACGCTCGACACCACGCTGACGGGCGCGAACTATGCCCGCATCTTCGGGCTGTCGGACTCGCCGACGGTCTGGATGGGGATCCCGTTCTACCTGGCCTACCCGGTGCCGGTGATCCTGCTGATCAAGTCACTGATGATGTCGCTGACGGCGACGGTCACGGTGATCCCACTCGCCTATCCGATGGCCTATTTCATCGCCTTCCGGGTGCGCAGCGGCAAATCGATCTGGATTCTTCTGCTGACGATCCCGTTCTGGACCAGCTACCTGCTGCGGGTCTTCGCCTGGAAGATCATGCTGGGCTATACCGGCGCCATCAACTCGGGGCTGATGGCCCTGGGCATCATCCATCACCCGCTGGATGCCCTGCTCTACAACTCCGGCGCGGTGACGGTCGTGCTGGCGCATAGCTGGGTCTCCTTCGCGGTGCTGCCGATCTACGTCAGCCTCGAGAAGATCGACCGCAGCCTGCTCGAGGCCGCCTCCGACCTTGGCGACACCCGCTGGCAACGGTTCCGGCGGATCACGCTGCCCCTGTCGATGCCCGGGGTGATCGCCGCCGCGCTGATGGTGTTCATCCCGACCGTCGGCGACTACGTCACGCCGACGCTGATCGGCGGCAGCGGCGGGTCGATGGTCGGCAACCTGATCCAGGACCTGTTCATGAAGCGCAACAACGCGCCGATGGGGGCGGCGGTGGCGATCGTCATGATGGCGGTGATCGCGCTCATCGCGCTGCTCTTCGTCTGGCTCACGGGGTACCACAAGATGCGAGCGCGACGGCGATGACCTTCCTCAATCGGTTTGCCGGGCTGCGGCTCTACGCGGTCCTCTTCGTGATCTTCATCTACGGGCCGGTGCTGCTGCTGCCGCTGTTCTCGCTCGACACCGGGCTCTACCCGACCTTCCCGCTCAAAGGGCTGACACTGCAGCACTATGCAGAGATGGCGGCGAATACCTCGATGATCGAGGCGCTGAAGAACAGCCTGACCGTCGCGGTGATCGTCTCGGCTCTGTCGACGACGGTCTCGATCCCGGCGGCGCTCGCGCTCAGCCGCTACCGGTTGCCCGGGGCGGCGGCGGTGCTCGGCTTCATGAGCCTGCCGCTGCTGATCCCCTCGATCGTCATCGCCGTCGCACTTCTCATCATCTTGCTGAAGTTCCTCGGCGTCGCGCTCTCGCTCTGGACCGTCGGCGCCGGCCACGTGCTGATCTGCATTCCGTTCTGCATGTCGGTGCTGATGTCGCGGCTCGAGGGGTTCGATCCCAGCCTCGAGGAAGCCTCGCGCGATCTCGGTTGCACCGGATGGCAGACCTTCTGGCGGCTGACGCTGCCGCTGGCGATGCCGGGGGTGATCTCCAGCCTGCTGATGGGCTTCGTCGTCTCCTTCGACGAGTTCGTCATCGCCTTCTTCCTGTCCGGAACCCAGACCACGCTGCCGATCTTCCTGTTCAGCCAACTGCGCTTTCCCGACAAGCTGCCTGGCGTTCTTGCGCTCGGCTCGCTGATCCTGGCCGGCTCCGCCGTGCTTGTCGTGCTGGCCGAACTGCTCCGCCGGCGCGGCGCCAAGTCTGCAAATCCCGGAGATATCTGAGCCCATGCCTGCACCCGAGACGACCGTTGCCCCGATGATTTCCCTGCGCAACGTGCAGAAGCGCTTCGGCGATCACTTCGCCCTCCACGACATCAGTCTCGATATCGGCGCGGGTGAGTTCTTCTCGCTGCTCGGCCCCTCCGGCTGCGGCAAGACGACCCTCCTGCGCATCCTCGCCGGGATCGAGCAACCGACCAGCGGCAGCCTGTCGATCGGCGGCGATGCGATGGCCGGGGTGCCGGCGAACCGGCGGCCGACCAACATGGTGTTCCAGAGCTACGCGATCTTTCCGCATCTCAACGTCGAGGAGAACATCGGCTACGGCCTGCGGAACATGTCGATCCCCCGCACCGAGGCCGCCGCCCGCGTCGCCGAGGCGCTGGCGCTGGTCAAGCTCGACGGCTTGGGCCGGCGGAATGCCGATCAGCTCTCGGGCGGGCAGCGGCAGCGGGTGGCCTTGGCCCGCGCGTTGGTCTGCCGGCCCAAGGTGCTGCTGCTGGACGAGCCGCTGAGCGCGCTCGACAAGAACCTGCGCCAGGACATGCAATCCGAACTGCGCGCGCTCCAGCGCGCCGTCGGCATCACCTTCGTCTTCGTCACCCACGATCAGGAAGAGGCGCTGGCGATGTCGGACCGGATCGCGGTGATGAACGGCGGCCGGATCGAGCAGGTGGGCCAGCCCGCCGAGATCTACGATCAACCGGCGACGGCGTTCGTCGCTTCCTTCGTCGGCACCCTCAACCGGCTGACGGCGCGCGTGACCGAGCGCGGCGCAGGCCATCTGACCGTCGCCGGCGTTCCGCTCCATCTGCCGGCCGCCGCCTCCGGGCCCGGCGCCGAGGTCACGCTGGCTGTCCGGCCCGAGACGCTGCGCCTCGGCCGCGATCCGGAGTGCGACCTGGTGCTGCCCGCTCGAGTGGTGGAGGTCCAGTTCCTCGGCTCGATCGTGCGCACCCGTGTCGATGTCGGAGGCGATGTGATCTCGCTCGACAGCTTCAACCGGCCCGGCAGTCCGGTGCCCGCGATCGGGTCCAGCGCCGAGGTGAGTCTGCGCTCCAAGGACGTGATCGTCACGCAAGCGCCCTGATTCGACGGGACGGCGATGGCAGGACGGCGACGCGGTGACAGGGCGCGCCGAGCGCTCTCGCCGCCCCCGTAGCGATTCCTGCGGCAGCGATCCCAGCGGGCACGCGGTCTGCGCGACAACGGCGGATGGCAGCGCGCGGCCCGGACATGCCCGCCCGCGACCCATCCTTGGGCAAGGACGGGCGAAGCGAAGCCAAGAGGCGGATGGGTGGTGCCGGTGAAGGGACTCGAACCCCCGACCCCATCATTACGAATGACGTGCTCTACCAGCTGAGCTACACCGGCTAAGGTCGGCGGGCTGATAGCATCATCCCGCGGGGGTGTGTAGCCCTAATCTGCACCGCCCGAACCGGCTTTCTGCGGCGCCCCGTCTTCGACCACCTCGGCCTCTTCCACCGACGCGGCCCGGGCGGCTTCGGCGGCGGTCTCGGCCGGGCGGCCGACGATCAGCGGCAGCATCTCGGCGCCGGTCGCCGGGGCGGCCGAATGCGGCGGCTCGCGCCAGCTCAGCGTATCGACCCCGCCGCAGCTTTCGCAGACCGGCGCCCAGGCGGCATGCGGCGTGTTGCACTTGTCGCAGACCCATTGGGCGCCGCGCGGCGCGGTCAGCGCACGGGTCAGCCAGCCGCGCACCACCGCGTCTTCGGCGCCCTGGCCGCGCTCGATCGCGGCCATCAGGGTCAGCACGCGCTGCGTCGGGTGGCTGTCGGGCAGGTCGCCCAGGGCGCGGCGCGCGGCAGCGAAATCCTCGGCGGCGATGTTCAACTCTGCCAGCAGCAGCCGGGTTTCCGTGTCTGTCGGCCGGATGTCGGTCAGGAAGCGGAAGCGGCGCAACCGCTCCTGCGGCGTCTCGTCGGGGACGATGGCGGCGAAGGCGGCGGCCAGCTCGGGGTGCGGCTGCGCCTCCCAGGCTTTGCGCACGACCCGGGCCGCCTGGCGTGGATTGCCGGCGGCGATGAAGCCTTTCGCCGCCATGGCCGCGGCCGGCACCAGATCGGGCGACGCACGATTGGCGGCGCGCGCCGCCTCGGCCGCCGCGGTGGCGTTGCCGCCCTCGGCCATGACGCGGGCCTGCTGCAGCGCCAGCACCGCGTCGCGTCGGCGGTGAACGTCGCGCGGCAGTGCGCCGACGCGGCGCTTCGCCTCCAGCGTCAGCCGGGCACCCTTCCAATCGCCGGCCTGGGCCTGCAGCTGCAACAGCGTGTCCTGCATCTCCTCGTGCCGGGGCTTCAGCGCATGGGCCTTTTCCGCCAGCTTCAACGCGGTGGTCTTGTCGCCCTCGGCGAGCTTCTGCTTGAGGATCCCGCGGATGCCGACGAAGCGGGTGCGGTCGTCGGTCAGCAGCCGCTTGTAGGCCTCGGTCGCCCGCGACGTGTCGCCTGCCATCTCGGCCGCCTGGGCGGCGAGCAGATTGGTCAGGTGCGGACGTTGCAGGAAGCGTTCGGCCCGGCCGATCTTGTTCAGCGCGGTGCGCGCCTCGCCGGAAGCCAGCGCCATCAGCCCGTCGGCCAGCGCGTCGTAGCCCTTGCGCTCGCGGTTGCGCACGAAGCGACGCGACAGCGCCGTCTCGTCGCCGAGCAGGAAGCGCAGGCTGGCCACGGCGAGGCCGAGCAGCCGCAGCGCGAGCCAGACCAACCCGACCAGCAGCAGCCCGGCGATCAGCGCCTGCAGTGGGCCAAGCCGGATCTCATAGCCCTGGAAGACGAGGGTGAGCGCACTGCCGGAATGCACCAGGGCGGCAGCGCCGATCGTCAGCGCGGCGATCAGCGCGACGAAGACGAGAACCTTGACCAGCGACCAGACCATCGTCGCCTCCTATTTGCTGAGGCTCTGTGCCACGGACTCCGCCGCCGCGAGCGCGTCGCGGCGGGATTTGGCCAGGACCAACCAGTCGGCCATCGCGGCCTGACCCTGTACCGGCAAGGTTGCGATTTCCTTCAGCGCCGCATCGAGCTTGCCGGTGGCCAGATCGGCCTGGGCGCGCGACAGCACCGCATCGGGATCCTTGCCCGGCCGCGGGGTCAGTGAGCGCAGACCGGTCTGGCTGCGCAGGAAAGCCTCGACCCGGCTGGCAAAGCCGGCGCCCATGTTGGCCTTCAGCGAGGCCTCCAGCGCGGCGCGGGCGGCATCGGGGAAGGCAGCCTCCAGATCGGCCTGGGTCGGCACCCCGGCGGTGGCCGCCTTGGCAAGAACGTCGGGCACGCCGACGCCCTGGGCGGTCAACTCCTTCAGCGCGCCAGCGAAGGGTCCGCCGAGCTGCAGCGCCGCCTGGACCCGGGTCAGGGCGGCCCGGGCCAATGCGGCGCGGGCGGTGGCGTCAGCTTCCGCCTTGAGCGCCTGCGCTTCCTTGGTGACGGCGTCGATCCGGGCATTGGCCTGTTCGCCCAGGGTCTTGACCTCGGCGGCGAGCTGATCGTTCTGCTGGCGCTGGGTCTCAAGCTGCGCGCGCAGCGATTCCAGCACGGCGGCATCGGGGGTGCCGGCGACCGCGCCGGAGGCCAGCGGCAGTTTTTCCAGCGCCGTGATCCGGGTGCCAAGCCCGGCGAGCTGCTGCTTGACCGCATCCGAGGTCTTGCCCAGCGTCGTCTGCAACCCGGCCAGCGCCGCGTTGGTCTGATCGAGCCGGTCGGCCAGCCCCTTGGCGGCCGCCGCCTGGCCCTGCGCGGCGGTGACCGCTTTCGAAAGGTCGCCGATCTGCGCCTTCAGCCCGATCATTGCCGCATCGGTGCCGTCGAGCCGTTGGGCGAGCCGGTCGGTAACCTGCATCGTCGGGCCGAATGGCCAGCCCTGGGGCACAACATAGCGCGCGGCGGCGAAGCCGAGGACGGCGGCCAGCACACCGCCCGACAGGCCACCGAAGAAGACGCCCCAGCCCCGCCGCGGGCGCGGGGCCGCGGGGGCCATGGCCTGGGCGGATTCGCGGGCCTCGTCGGCGGGCGGCGGCGCGGCGTCCCCCGCGCTCTCCGCTTCGGGCTGAGGCGCGCTGCGCGGGGCCGCAGGGCTGTCTGACACGGCGATCTCGGCTGCGGGCGCCGGCTCGGTTGCGGCGTCCTTCGGCCCGGTGGGCTCGGCCATGGCAATTCTCCTCAGTCTGCGGGCTCGGTGTGGGGCGAGCCCCGGCTTGACCGGAGGAGATTAGACCGGGGCGGCCTGCGGCTTCAAGCGGCTGGGCCTGCGTCAATTGCCGCCGCCACGGCGTCGAGCATGGCCTCTGCCTCGGGCCGGGCAGCCGTCAGCAGCCGTTCGCCGGGACGCTGGCCGAGCGCCTCGGCCACCGCCGGGCTCAGCGCCACAAGCGCGAGCGGCGCCCGCGGCGCGGCAAAGGCAGCGCGAAACAGCCGGGCACTGCGGGGCGAGAAGATCGGCGCGATCACGCGAGTTTGTCCGTTCAGCACTGCCGCCGCCGCCGGGCTGGGCGACCGCGGCTCCTGCCGGTAGACCTCGACCGCGCGCAGGGCGATACCCGCGCCGGCCAGCGCCGCGGCGAGATCGCCCTGACGGTGCGCGCCATGCGGATGCAACAGCGGGCCGGCGGCCCCTTCGGCCGCGATCAACCGGGCCAGCGCTGCGCCGTCGCCCGCGGCCGAACGCGCGCGAAATCCCGCCGACCGCGCCGCCTCGGCCGTGCGCGCGCCGACGCAATAGGCCGGAAGGTCGCGCCGCGGGCTGAGCCGGCAGAAGCCGGCGACGCCGTTTTCCGAGGTGAAGGCCAGCGCCCGGACGCCGTCGAGCGGCAGCACCGGCGCGGTGAAGACGATCTCCATCAGCGGGGCGACCAAAATGCGGACGGCCGCGCCGAAGCGGGCGGTTGCCGCGGCGGCGAAGCGGCCCGATTGCGCCTCGGGCCGGGTCAGGAGCAGGATCGGGGCGGGCGCTTGCATCGGGGCGGGACTGGCGCTGGGATTGTCTGGGGGTCAGTCCGGTGTTACCTGCGACGAAGGCCTGCCGCAACCGATCCGAGATGAATGAGACCCTGACAGTCCTCGGCCTGGAAAGCAGCTGCGACGATACCGCCGCGGCCGTGGTGCGGCATATGCCCGGCGAACCGCCGCAGATTCTCGCCTCGGTGGTCCTGGGTCAGGCGGCGCTGCACGCGCCCTATGGCGGCGTGGTGCCGGAACTGGCGGCGCGGGCCCATGCCGAAAAGCTCGACCTTTGCGTCGAGGAGGCGCTGGCCGAGGCCGGGCTGCGCCTGGCGGAGATCGACGCGGTGGCGGTGACCGCCGGGCCGGGGCTGATCGGCGGCGTGTTGTCCGGGGTGATGTGCGCCAAGGGGATCGCCGCCGGGGCCGGGCTGCCGCTGATCGGCGTCAACCATCTGGCCGGCCATGCGCTGACGCCACGGCTGACCGAGGGCCTGGCGTTTCCCTATCTGATGCTGCTGGTGTCCGGCGGTCATTGCCAGTTCCTGCTGGTTCAGGGGCCGGAGGCGTTCACCCGGCTCGGCGGCACGATCGACGACGCGCCGGGCGAAGCCTTCGACAAGGCGGCGAAGCTGCTCGGCCTGCCGCAACCCGGCGGACCCGCGGTCGAGGCGGAGGCGGCCCAGGGCGATGCCAGGCGGTTCGCGCTGCCGCGGCCGCTGCTGGACCGGCCGGGCTGCGATCTCTCCTTCTCGGGGCTGAAGACGGCGCTGTTGCGGGCGCGCGATCAGCTGGTGGCTGCCCAGGGCGGCCTGACGCGGGCTGATCGCGCCGATCTCTGCGCCAGCTTCCAGGCCGCGGTGACCGAGGTGCTGGCCGAGAAATCGCGCCGGGCGATCGCGCAATATCAGGCTCTGCCGCCGCCCGATCCGGTTTTCGCGGTGGCCGGCGGGGTGGCGGCGAACAAGACCATCCGCGCCGCGCTGGAAGGCGTCGCCACCGCGGCCGGGATGCGTTTCACCGCGCCGCCGCTTGGGCTTTGCACCGACAATGCGGCGATGATCGCCTGGGCCGGGATCGAGCGGCTGCGGCTTGGCCGCCGCGACACGCTGGCGCTTGGCGCACGGCCGCGCTGGCCGCTGGACCAGACGGCCCCGGCGCTGATTGGCGCCGGCAAGAAGGGGGCCAAGGCATGATGCGGCTCGGCATCGCAGGCGCCGGCGCCTTCGGCACGGCCTTAGCGGTGGCGCTGGCGCGCAGCGGGCCGCGGCTGGTGTTGTGGGCGCGCGATCCGGCGCAGGCGGCGGCCATGAAGGACAGTCGCCGCAACGCCCGCCATCTGGCCGAGGTGGAGATCCCGGAAACCGTCACCATCACCGCCGATTTCGCGCTGATCGCGCAATGCGACGCCGTGTTGCTGGCGATGCCGATGCAGGCGCTCGGCGACTTCCTGGACGACCACGCGGCCCGACTCGACGGCCGCGCGCTGGTCTCCTGCGCCAAGGGCATCGACCTGCGCCGTCGGGCCGGGGCCGGCGCGCTGATCGCCGCTGCTTGCCCGGCCTCGGCCGCCGCCGTGCTGACCGGGCCGAGTTTCGCCGCCGACATCGCCCGCGGCCTGCCGACCGCGCTGACGCTCGCCTGCGCCGACGAGACGATGGGCGAGGCGCTGCAGCATCGGCTGGCGACGCCGGTGCTGCGGCTCTACCGCAGCCCCGACGTGGTGGGCGCGGAACTGGGCGGGGCGCTGAAGAACGTGATCGCCATCGCCGCCGGCATCGTCATCGGCGCCCGGCTCGGCGAAAGCGCGCGGGCCGCGCTGATGACCCGCGGCTATGCCGAGATGACCCGCTTTGCGACCCGGCTCGGCGCCCGGCCGGAGACCCTGGCCGGCTTGTCCGGCTTCGGCGATCTGGTGCTGACCTGCGCCTCGACCCAGTCGCGCAACTTCCGCTACGGAGAGGCGCTCGGCCGCGGCGCCGGCTTCGACCCCGCGGTGACGGTCGAGGGCGTGGCCACCGCCCGCGCGGTCGCCGCGATGGCCGAGACGCTTGCCGTCGACATGCCGATCGCTGCCATGGTGGCGGCGGTGATCGAGCGCCGCGTGACCGTGGCGCAGGCCGTCGAGGCCCTGCTTTCCCGAC
>JAKAJW010000037.1 GCA_021813645.1 Pseudomonadota bacterium
CATATCGGCGTCGGGCATGATGATCATGTGGTTCTTGGCGCCGCCAAAGCATTGAACGCGCTTGCCGTTCGAGCAGCCGCGGCCATAGATGTATTCCGCGATCGGGGTCGAGCCGACGAAGCCGATCGCCTGGATCTCGGGGTTGTCGAGGATGGCGTCGACTGCCTCCTTGTCGCCGTTGACGACCTGCAGGATGCCGTCCGGCAGGCCCGCCTCCTGCAACAGCTCGGCCAGCATCAGCGGCACCGAAGGGTCGCGCTCGGACGGCTTCAGGATGAAGGCGTTGCCGGCCGAGAGCGCCGGCCCCATCTTCCACATCGGGATCATCGCCGGGAAGTTGAACGGGGTGATGCCGGCCACGACGCCCAGCGGCTGGCGCATCGAATACATGTCGATCCCGGGGCCGGCGCTGTCTGTAAACTCGCCCTTAAGCAGATGCGGCGCACCAATGCAGAACTCGATCACTTCGAGGCCGCGCTGCACATCGCCCTTGGCGTCGGGAAAGGTCTTGCCATGTTCCGAGGAAAGCGCCTCGGCCAGCTTGTCCATGTCGCGGTTCAGCAGCCGCACGAATTCCATCATCACCCGGGCGCGCCGCTGCGGGTTCACCGCGCCCCATTTCGGCTGCGCCGCGGCGGCGGCGGCCACGGCGGCGTCCAGCTCCGCCTTGGCGGCCAGCGGCACCTTGGACTGGACCTCGCCCGTCGCCGGGTTAAACACATCGGCGAAGCGGCCAGACTGGCCCTTCACATGCTTGCCGTTGATCCAGTGGCTGAGTTCCTTCATCGCAATCTCCTCCAATTCGGTTTGCGGCACCATAGGCTTGCGTTCTTGCCGGGAAAAGCGACAAGTTCCCAAGAAGGTTTTGCAAATCTGCAAAGGTAGATCATGCCGGACTGGGACGATTTGCGTATCTTCCTGGCGGTAGCCAGGGCGGAAAGCCTCTCCGGCGCCGGCCGCGCGCTGAAGATCGATCCGGCCACCGTGGGCCGCCGCGTGGCCCGGCTGGAGGAGGATCTTGGCGCCCGGCTCTTCGCCAAGTCGCCGCAAGGCTACGCACTGACCGAAGAGGGGCGGCGGCTGCTCGATCATGCCGTCCATGCCGAACAGGCGGTGGCGGGCGCGCTGGAGGAGATGCGTGGCGCGCCCGGGCAGCTTTCGGGTCAGATCCGGATCGGCGCGCCGGATGGCTGCGCGACCTTCGTCCTGCCGCAGGTGGTGGCGGAGATTTGCGACCAAAACCCGGGGCTTGAAGTGCAGATCGTGGCGCTGCCGCGGGTTTTCAATCTGTCCAAGCGCGAGGCCGACATGGCGATCGCCGTCTCCCGCCCCGAGGCCGGGCGGCTGACCGTCCAGAAGATCACCGACTACCATCTGCATCTGGCGGCCAGCCGTACCTATCTGGCCCGTCATTCGCCGATCCTGGCGCCGGCCGACCTCAAGCACCACCGCTTCGTCGGCTATATCGCCGACATGATCTTCGACAAGGAACTCGACTATCTCGGCGAAGTGGGAGCCGGCGAGCTGGCGCTGGCGTCGAATTCGGTGACGGTGCAGCTCAACTGGGTGCGCAGCGGTGCGGGGGTGGCGGTGATGCATGATTTCGCGCTCGCCGCCGCGCCCGAGGTGGTGCGGGTGTTGCCCGAGAAGATCGCCCTGACCCGGTCCTTCTACCTGATCCGCCATGCCGACGACCGGCGGGTGGAACGCTTGAACCGTTTCGCCGACCTGCTGGCCCAGGGGGTGCGGCGCGAAGTAACCCGTCTCGAAAGCCTGACTTGACAGAACCGTGATCGAGGCGGACCCTGATGAAACCACCTTTGGAGGAGGAGGGCAGGCATGATTGTCCAGCAAATTCTAAAGGAAAAGCCCGAGGGCAGTGTAGTCACGGTGCCCCCCGGCAGCACGGTGGCCGAGGCGGTGGAGGTGCTCTCGGCACGCCGCATCGGCGCCGTGGTCGTGTCGCCTGACGGCCGCCGTGTGACCGGTATCCTGTCCGAGCGCGACGTGATGCGTGAACTCGGCCGCCGCGGGACCGCCTGTCTGGCCGACCCGGTCGAGAAGCTGATGACGGCCGCCATCGTCGGCTGCGACGGGCAGGACAGCGTCGAAAGCATCATGCAGCGAATGACCGACGGACGTTTCCGCCACATGCCGGTGATGCAGGGGGCCGAGATGGTCGGCCTGATCTCGATCGGCGATGTGGTCAAGGCACGGCTGTCGGAGCTGGCCATGGAAAAGGATGCGCTGGAAGGAATGATCAAGGGGTTCTAGCCCGGTCGTGCGCCCAGGGGGGCTTGCATTGCGGCGCCCAATGTCGTTGCGTGCCGCAAACGGCGGGGGACCTCTATGCGCATCGGACTTTATCCCGGCACCTTCGATCCGGTGACGATCGGGCATCTCGACATCATCGAGCGGGCGACGGTTCTGGTCGACCGGCTGGTGATCGGCGTGGCGATCAACCGCGACAAGGGGCCGTTATTCTCGCTTGAGGAGCGGGTGGCGATGATCGAGGCGGAATGCGCCAAGCTTTCCGCCAAGACCGGAGTGGAGATCTGCGCCCATCCGTTCGAGAATTTGCTGATCGACTGTGCCCGCGACGTCGGCGCGCAGATCATCATTCGCGGCCTGCGGGCGGTGGCGGATTTCGAATATGAGTTCCAGATGGTCGGCATGAACCGCGCGCTCGACGCCGGGATCGAGACGGTCTTCCTGATGGCCGAGGCCCGCCACCAGGCGATTGCCTCCAAGCTGGTCAAGGAAATCGCCCGGCTCGGCGGCGACGTGTCGAAATTCGTCAGCCCGGCGGTGAAAGAGGCGCTGATCGCGCGGTTCGGCTGAGCGGAACGGCCGGCCCCGTCCGGGACCGGCCGCCCGCCGCACCCAGGCCGCCGCGCGCTGGGGGTCCGAGAGATGGCGCGGCGGCCGGCCGCGGTCTTTGGGCTCAGCTCTGGACAGGCAAAGAGTTGAGCCCGAAGGAATTCAGCACGACGCCGTCCTCGACCTTCTTCAGCGCCAGATTGGCCTGGTAGAATTTGCCCTGGCCGATCAGCTGCGCGGCGCTGGTCAGATCGGCCACGCTGGGGGTGGTGGGCACCATCGCGGCTGAGACCTGCACGCCGATGTTGGCCAGCCGGAGCACCTCGACGGCAGCCTTGGTCTCGCCCTTGGCCATATGGCCGTTGGCCTCGGCGATCTTCGCGGTCTGGTCGGGTGTCGGTACGAAGCCATCGGCCAGGCTGACGGAGACATCGATTGGAATATAGGACGGGCCGGCCTTCTGGTTCGGCAAGGTGACGGCAAGGCCGTGGTCTTTGGCGACGGCGGTGTCCATCTCATGCAGTGCCGCCTTGGTCAGCTTGTCGGCCTGCGCGGTGTTGCCGTTGAAAATCGCGAGCCGGGCCGCGCGAACGTCGCGCAAAGCGGTCAGCGCCGCGTCTGAGGTCTTGATCAAGGCCTGCGATTGCGAGGGCGCGGCCTGGCTGCTGGCGCTTGGCAGTGGGCTGGGCGGCATCGGCTCGGGCGCGGTGCCGGCCAGCGCGGCGAGTGGCGCGGCGGCGGTCGCGCCGGCAAGGAGCAAGGCGGTGATCTTGGCTGCGGGCTTCATGGGTCTGCCTCCGATGGCCGGCCGGGGCCGGCGGTGTCGTTGGTCCATCCCTCGCGGGGGCGGCGTGCCGATATGCTTCGGCTGGCCGTCGCGCCTGTTTGCCAGATCGAATGGGTCGCGCCGCAATGCAAGCGTGGCTCGAGCGGTGGTGAAGCGGGGCGATCCGCGGTGAGGCGCCCGCCGGCCGTGGGACCGGCGGGCATGGATCCGGCGGCGCCTGTCGTGGCCCAACGTCCTGTGCCTACGGGGAAAGCGGTCTGGGTGGAGAGATCGGGAGATCGGTTGCGCGCCGCGCCTGCCATGCCCCCGTAGGTCGTTCCGCTGGCCGGAGGGACCCGTCAGATCGGCAGGGAAACTGTGGTTGGGGGGAACCCGAAGGTTCCCCCTCGCGGGGTCAGAGAAGCTTGCCCATCGCGACGGCCGTATCGGCCATGCGGTTGGAGAAGCCCCATTCGTTGTCATACCAGCTCAGCACGCGCACCATGTTGCCGCCGGTGACCTTGGTCTGGTCGGTGGCGAAGATCGACGAATGCGGGTCGTGATTGAAGTCGGAGCTGACCAGTTGGTCTTCGGTGACGCCGAGAATGCCCTTCAGCGGGCCGTTCGCGGCGGCGCGGACGGCTTCGTTCACCTCGTCCTTCGTCACGGCGCGCGGGGCCTCGAAAACGAAATCGATCACCGAGACGTTCGGCGTCGGCACCCGGATCGAAACGCCGTCGAGCTTGCCGTGCAGTTCCGGCAGCACCAGGCCGAGCGCCTTGGCAGCACCGGTCGACGTGGGGATCATCGACAGCGCCGCGGCGCGGGCGCGGTAGAGGTCCTTGTGCAGCGTGTCGAGCGTCGGCTGGTCGCCGGTGTAACTGTGCACGGTGGTCATGAAGCCCTTCACGATCCCGAAGGCGTCGTTCATCACCTTCGCCACGGGGGCGAGGCAGTTCGTGGTGCAGGAGCCGTTCGACACGACGATATCGTTCTTGGTCAGCGTTTTGTCGTTCACGCCGTAAACGATGGTCTTGTCCGCCCCGTCGCCTGGCGCCGAGATCAGCACCCGTTTGGCGCCGGTGGCGAGATGCGGCTGCACCTTGTCTTTGGCGGTGAAGATGCCGGTGCATTCCATGATGATGTCGACATCGCCCCAGGGCAGCTCGGCCGGGTTGCGGATCGCGGTCACCTTCATCGGGCCGCGGCCGACGTCGATCGTATCGGCGGTGGTAGTCACCGTGTGCGGGAAGCGGCCATGCACGCTGTCGTAGCGCAGCAGATGGGCGTTGGTCTCGACCGGGCCGAGGTCGTTGATGGCCACGACCTCGATATCGGTGCGGCCGGATTCGATGATTGCGCGCAGCACGTTGCGGCCGATGCGGCCGAAGCCATTGATGGCAACCTTCACAGTCATGGTCACGTCCTTTCTCTTGTTACGGGTCCCGGGGGAGGGCCCGGGAAGCTCACGTCGGTCGTTCGATCCGGCGGTTGCCGGGCGGCCTAGTTCCAGAATTCAAGGAAATCAACGAAACTTAAGAGCTTTTGGCCAAGGAATACCAGTATCGCAGAGCCGTTCACGGCGTAGTCGATCCCAAGTCCCGCCAGGATGAGGACGGCGATGACAAGAAAGATGCGATCGCTCACGGTCGGCGTCCGGTCCATCGGGGCCGGGCGTGGGACGCCCGGCCGGAAGGGTCAAAGCAGCGATTTCACCAGGGCGGCGGTCGCCTCGGCGGTGATCCCGAACTCCTGGTAGAGCCGCTCCGCCGGGGCCGAGGCGCCAAAGCTCGCCATGCCGACAAAGCCGGCCTTGGCCTCGCGGCCACGCTCGCCAAGCAGCCAGCGGTCCCACCCCAGGCGCGCCGCCGCCTCGATGCCGACCCGTACCGGACCGGCCGGCAGGACCTTCTTGCGATAGGCCTCGGGCTGGGCGGCGAACAGCTCCATGCAGGGCATCGAGACGACGCGGGTGCCGATCCCTTCGGCTTCCAGTAGCGCCCGGGCCTTCAGCGCCACCTCGATTTCCGACCCGGTCGCGATCAGGATCGCCTGCCGCTTGCCGGTCGCCTCGGCCAGGACATAGGCGCCCTGGGCGGTGAGGTTCTTGTTGCTGTGCTCGGTCCGCACGGTCGGCAGGTTCTGGCGCGACAGCGCCATGACCGAGGGCGTCGAACCGGTCGAGAGAGCGATTTCCCAGGCCTCCGCGGTTTCGACGGTGTCGGCCGGGCGGAACACATAGGTGTTCGGCGTAGCCCGGCAGATCGCCAGATGCTCGACCGGCTGGTGGGTCGGGCCGTCCTCGCCGAGGCCGATCGAGTCATGCGTCATGACATAGACCGTCGGCACCCCCATCAGCGCCGAAAGCCGCATCGCGCCGCGGGCGTAGTCGGTGAAGCAGAGGAAGGTGCCGCCATAGGGACGGATGCCGCCATGCAGCACCATGCCGTTCATCGCGGCGGCCATGCCGTGTTCGCGGATGCCGTAATGGAGGTAGCGGCCCTTGCGGTTCTCCGGATCGAAGATGCCCAGATCGCCGGTCTTGGTGTTGTTGGAGCCGGTGAGGTCGGCCGAGCCGCCCATCGTCTCGGGCATCGCCGGGTTGACCACCTCGAGCACCATTTCCGAGGATTTGCGGGTGGCGACCTTGGGCTTGGCTTCGCTGATTTGCTTCTTCAGCGCGCGGATGACACCGGTGAGCTTCTTGGGCGCCTCGCGCCGCATCACTCGCTGGAACTCTTCGCGCCGCGCCGCCGAAAGATCGTCGAGCCGGGCCAGCCATTCGGCGCGGGCCTGAGCGCCGCGGCGCCCGATCGCCTCCCATTCCGCCTTGATGTCGGCGGGGATAACGAAGGGCGGGTAGTCCCAGCCGTAGATCTCACGCACCTTGGCGATCTCTTCATTGCCGAGCGGCGAGCCATGGGCGCCGGCCGTGTCCTGCTTCTTCGGCGCGCCGAAGCCGATATGGGTCTTGCAGTCAACCAGGACCGGCCTGGAGGACGCCTTGGCAGCCGTCAGGGCGCGGTCGATGTCGTCCGGGTCGTGGCCGTCGCAGGCCAGCACCGTCCAGCCGGCGGCGGCAAAGCGTGCATGCTGATCCGTCAGGTCGGACAGGCTGATCTTGCCGTCGATCGAGATGCCGTTGTTGTCCCACAGCACGATCAGCTTCGAAAGCTGCTGACGGCCGGCGAGGCCGATGGCCTCGTGGCTGATCCCTTCCATCAGGCAGCCGTCGCCGGCGATCACCCAGGTGTAGTGGTCGACCACTTTGCGGCCGAAACGGGCCCGCAGCGCCTCTTCGGCGATGGCGAAGCCGACCGAATTGGAGATCCCCTGGCCGAGCGGGCCGGTCGTGGTCTCGATCCCCTTGGCATGGCCATATTCCGGGTGGCCGGCCGTTTTGGCGCCCCATTGCCGGAAATTGCGGATCTCGTCGATCGTCATCCCCGGGTAGCCGGTCAGGTGGAGCAGGCCGTAGAGCAGCATCGAGCCGTGCCCGGCCGACAGGATGAACCGGTCGCGATCCGCCCAATCGGGGTCGGCGGCATCGAATTTCATGTGTTTGGCAAACAGCACCGTCGCCACATCGGCCATGCCCATCGGCATGCCCGGGTGGCCGGAGTTCGCGGCCTGCACGGCATCGATGGCGAGCATCCGCAGCGCCGAGGCGCGCCGCCAGTGTTCGGGATGGGTGTTCCGCAGGGTGGCGATATCCAAGGTCCGTCTCCTCCTCTGGGTTGCGCCCGTGCTCCGGCAACCGGTTCAGGCCCTGTTCGCTGGCCTTCGTGCCCTGATACCAGCCTTTGGCGCCAGATCAAGCGCACCAGCGCCGCACCCCTGGACCTCGCGCGGGATTGTAGGGAGAAATGGGCGGGCGGTTCGGTTTATCATCGGGTCGAGGCCCGGCCGGCGCGATTCGGCCGCAGAAGCGAATACGCCGGGCAGTGAGAAGGACGAGGCGGATGGACGACTTACAGGATTACACGCGCCGGATTTCCCAGGCGCTCGACCGGCTGGCCGCCGGCATCGAGGCGCTCGATGGCATGGCCTTGTCCTACCCGCAGTCCGAGCCCGTCGCGCTTGGCGAGGATCCGGAGAAGCTTGAACTGGCCGAGGCGCTGGCCGCCGAGCGCGACGCCAATGCCCAGCTTGCCGAGCGGGTCCGGGCGTTGCACGAAAAGCAGGCGAGCAGCGTCGCGCCGCTCGAGGCGCGGCTGGCCGAGTTGACCGTTCAGGTCGACGAACTGTCGCTGGAGTTGCAGAAGCAGAAGGCGACCAATGTGCAGCTGCGCGAGAGCCTGCGGGCCGAGCGCGAAAGCGTCGCGGGGGCCGGGACGGAAGAATTGGTCGCGTTGAAGGCGGCCCGGGCGGCCGAATTGGCCGAGCTCGACAGCATCCTGGCCGAGCTGAAGCCGCTGATCGGGGAGGGGAGCGATGCCTGAGGTCACCATCACCATCGGCGGACGCAACTTCGAAGTGGCCTGCCAGGGCGGCGAGGAACATTTCCTGCGGTCTGCCGCTAAGCTGTTGGATTCAGAGGCGAAAACGCTGGTCGAGCAGATCGGGAGAATGCCGGAGGCGCGGATGCTTCTGATGGCTGGGCTGATGCTGGCCGACCGGCTGGCCGGCACCGAGGACCAGATGCGGGCGCAGGGTGCCAAGCTGTCGCGGCTGGAGGCGGAGCTGGCCGATCTGCGCGCCCGGCCGGCGCCGGAGCCGGCACGCATCGAGGTGCCGGTGCTGCCGCGGGCGGTTACCGAGACGTTGGCCGAGATGGCGGCGCGCACCGAGGCGCTCGCCGCCGCCTTGTCGGAACGGTTGCCGGCGCCGCCGGCCTGACCGCTCAGCCGTTGGCTTCGCGGATCTTGTCGGCGGCTTCCTTGTTGTAGCTGACGCCCTTGGCGTCGAACAACTGGTCGAGTTCGCCCGACAGTGTCATCTCGGTGATGATGTCGCAGCCGCCGACGAACTCGCCCTTCACATAGAGCTGCGGGATCGTCGGCCAATCCGAGAAGTCCTTGATTCCCTGGCGAATTTCAGGATCCGCCAGGACGTTCACGTCGGCGAATTCGACGCCCATGTAGTTTAGCACCCCGGCCACCCGGCTGGAGAAGCCGCATTGCGGCATCATCTTGGTGCCTTTCATGAACAGCACCACGTCATTCGTCTCGATGGTCTCGCGGATGGTGTCCTGCGCGCTCATTTTGGAGCCTTTCTGCAAGGGCGGCAGCGCCGCCCGGGGTCATGTCCTGCCGGTCACTCCGGCGCTTTGGTGGTCAGCGCGAGCGCGTGCAGCTCGCCGTTCGGTCCGTCCATCTTGCCCTTAAGACTTTGATAAACGGCCCTTTGCTGTTGCACGCGGTTGAGGCCGCGGAAGCTTTCGTCGATCACCTCCGCCGCCCAGTGGTTGCCGTCTCCGGCAAGGTCGGTGATGGTGATCCGCGCCTTCGGGAAGGCCTCGCGGATCAGTTTCTCGATGTCTTGGGCTTCCATCGCCATGGGGCGTTCGGGTCCTTTCGCTCGCTTCGGGGCGAATCTATTCCGCCCCCCCGCGGGCCGCAAGGGCGCGGCCGGGGCCGGGTGCAAAAATGCCGCATTTTGCATGTATCGTTTTTGCCGGGCGCCGGGGTTAACGAAACCCTAGTGCGGCGACCCGGCGGCCCGCCGAAACTGCGGCATTGCGGGCCAAGTGTCGGAAAGAACCGGGAAATCCCGATACCGATTTCGCACCGATTTCGCACCGATTTGACACCGACGTTGTGCCGATGTCCGGGCGGGCCGCCAGCCGACAACCCGCCGCCCGGCAACTCGTCGTTTAGCCGACCGCTTCGGCGAAGGCGCTGCTGTAGCGTGCCACCAGCTCGGCCAGCGGCGCTTCGGCGCCGCCGATCCGCACCGTCTCGCCACCGAACCGGCCGACCGCAGCCACCGGCACGCCGAGCGGGGCGGCGGCGACGGTCAGCGCCTCGGCCTGGTCATAGGAGCAGCTGATCAGGTAGCGGGCCTGATCCTCGCCGAACAGCAGACCGGTGTCGGCACTGTCGAGCGTCAGCCCGAGGCCGGCGGCGGCGGCCATCTCGAAGGCGGCGAGCGCCAGGCCGCCGTCGGAGAGGTCGGTGCAGGCGGTGAACAGGCCGCGATGGGCGAGGATGAAATCGCCGTTGCGCTTTTCGGCTGCCAGATCGACCGCCGGCGCGTCGCCGTCCTCGCGGTGGAACACCTCGGCCAGCAGGGCCGACTGGCCGAGATGGCCGTGGCCCGCGCCGATCAGGAGCGCAATCTCGCCGTCCTTCGGCAGGCCGGCGATCAGGTCGTCGAGGCTGGCCAGGAGGCCGACGGCGCCGATCGTCGGCGTCGGCAGGATCGCGGTGCCGTCGGTCTCGTTGTAGAGCGAGACATTGCCGGAGACGATCGGCATGGCCAATGCCCGGCAGGCCGCGCCGATGCCCTGGATGGCGCCGACCAGCTGGCCCATGATCTCGGGCTTCTCAGGATTGCCGAAGTTCAGGTTGTCGGTGGCGGCGAGCGGGGTGGCGCCGCAGGCCACCAGGTTGCGCCAGGCCTCTGCCACGGCCTGCTTGCCGCCCTCGACCGGGTTCGCCTTGACGTAGCGCGGGGTCACGTCGGAGGTGAAGGCCAGCGCCTTGCCGGAGCCATGCACCCGCACCACGCCGGCGCCGAGGCCCGGGGTGCGGATGGTGTCGGCCATCACCTGGCTGTCGTACTGTTCCCAGACCCAGCTCTTGCGGGCGTAGTTGGGCGAGCCGATCAGCGCCTTCAGCCCGTCGATCGGGTCGATCTGCGGCACCGGCTCCATCGGCGCGGGCGCCGGGGTCGGCCGCCAGGGCCGGTCGTATTCCGGCGCCGAGGAAGCGAGTTTGGACAGCGGCAGGTCGGCCTTGGTTTCGTTGCCGTGCAGGATCAGGAAGCGGTCTTCGGGAATGGTCTCGCCGACGATGGCGAAGTCGAGATCCCATTTGTCGAAGATCGCCTTGGCCTCGGCCTCCTTTTCGGGGCGGAGCACCATCAGCATGCGCTCTTGGCTTTCGCTGAGCATCATCTCATAGGCGGTCATGCCGGCCTCGCGGCAAGGCACGCGGTCGAGGTCGAGCCGGATGCCCAGATTGCCCTTGTCGCCCATCTCGACGGCCGAGCAGGTCAAGCCGGCGGCGCCCATGTCTTGGATCGAGATCACCGCGCCGGTCTGCATCAGCTCGAGGCAGGCTTCGAGCAGCCGCTTTTCGGTGAACGGGTCGCCGACCTGGACGGTGGGCCGCTTCTCTTCGATCGTATCGTCGAATTCGGCCGAGGCCATGGTGGCGCCGCCGACCCCGTCGCGCCCGGTCTTGGCGCCCAGATAGACCACCGGCATGGCGACGCCGGAGGCGGCGGAGTAGAAGATCTTGTCGGCCTCGGCGAGGCCGGCGGCAAAGGCGTTGACCAGGCAGTTGCCGTTGTAGCTGCGGTGGAAGCGCACCTCGCCGCCGACCGTCGGCACACCGAAGGCGTTGCCGTAGCTGCCGATGCCCTCGACCACGCCCTTCACCAGATGCGCGGTCTTCGGGTGGCCGGGCTCGCCGAAGCTCAGCGCGTTCATCGCGGCGATCGGCCGGGCGCCCATGGTGAAGACGTCGCGCAGGATGCCGCCGACGCCGGTCGCGGCGCCCTGATGCGGCTCGATATAGGAGGGATGGTTGTGGCTCTCCATCTTGAAGACCACGGCCTGGCCGTCGCCGATGTCGACCACGCCGGCGTTCTCGCCCGGGCCGCAGATCACCTGGGGGCCTTCGGTGGGCAGGGTGCGCAGCCATTTCTTCGACGATTTGTACGAGCAATGCTCGTTCCACATCGCCGAGAAGATGCCAAGCTCGGTGAAGCTGGGCTCGCGCCCGATGATCTCCAGGATCCGGGCGTATTCCTCGGGCTTCAGCCCATGCGCCGCGATGAGCTCCTCGGTGATCTTCGGCTCGTCCATCTGCCTCTCCCGCCGGTGAATGGCTGCCTTTTAGGCGGCGGGTCGGGGCGAGGGAAGGGCCAATCTGGCTGGGGGCCGGCGGCAAGGTGGCCGGCAGGCGTCGCGCGGCGGTTTCCGGCGCGCGTTTGCAGCCGCGCGGGCGGGCTCTGGATCCGGCGGCCGCCAATGGATCGGGCAGAGCGCTGCCGCGCTGCGGCAATTTCGGGCAAACCGCGGTATGGGCGAAAAAAAAGGCCGAGCAAAGCTCGGCCCAAGTCCAACAGGGAGGTAGAAGGCTGCGAGACAGTGTCAATCACATCCTTCTGCGGTGCAGATAGGGTGGCTCTGCCCATCGATCAAGGGAAATGGTGCCGCAGGTGCGGTATGTCTGTTATGCGATTTCCGCATATGTCATGCGCTGGCGTCAGGCCGGCTCGTGGCGCTGGCGGTGGGCGATGATTTCCTCGGCGACGAATTCGCGGAAGGCTGCGACCCGTTTGGAATGGCGCAGTTCTTCGGGATAGGCGAGGAACACCGGCACCTCGGTCGATTCGACATCGGGCAGGACGCGGACCAGATGCGGGAAGTCCACCGTCAGGTAGTCCGGCAGCACGCCGATTCCGAGATCCGACAACACCGCCTGCAGCACGCCGAAGTAGTTGTTCACCGTCAGAGTCGAGGGGATGTCATAGGCCATCAGCGTCTGCACCAGGGCGGCGCCGGCGGCGACCTGCGGCGTGGCCGGGGCCTGGCAGATCAGCCGGTGGCGCGACAGTTCCTCGAGCCGCTCGGGCATCCCCTTGTCGGCGAGATAGGTGGAGGAGGCATAGAGCCGCATCCGGATGTTCATCAGCCGCTTGCGGATCAGGTCAGCCTGGGAGGGCTCCTTCATCCGGATCGCCACATCGGCCTCGCGCATCGGCAGGTCGAGCACGCGCTCTTCCAGCATCAGGTCGATCTTGAGGTCGGGGTATTTGGCGTAGAGCGCCGAGAGCCGCGGGGCGAGCCAGAGCGTGCCGAAACCGGTCGTGGTGGTGACCCGCAATTCGCCGAACACCTCATCCTCGGTGTCGCGGATGCGCGCGGCGGCGGCGTCGAGCCGTTTGACCATGGCGGAGGTGGCGTCGAACAGCAATTCGCCCTGCTCGGTGAGAATCAGTCCGCGGGCATGGCGGTGGAAGAGCGTGGTGTTCAGGCTTTCTTCCAGCGCGCGAATCTGCCGCGACACCGCCGATTGCGACAGATGCAGGGCATCCCCGGCATGGGTCAGGCTGCCGGCGTCGGCGACCGCATGGAATATTCTGAGCTTGTCCCAATCCATCAGGCAACTCTATTCATTTTGTCGGACGCTAACATTGCCGGGGCTTTCCTAGAGCGGATTTCTCGCTTGTAAACGAATTTTTTGAAAGGAGCGACTTTCTAGGTCAGTGAATTTGACCTATCATTGGCCATCATCCGCAGGGGGGAGACGCGCGATGGGGCTTGAAGATATCCGGCTATCAGACCGGTTCGATCTGTCGAAATCGCCAGTGTTGTTGAACGGCACCCAGGCGCTGGTGCGGCTGATGCTGATGCAGAAGGCGCGCGATGCGGCGGCAGGCCTGAACACGGCGGGCTTCGTCACCGGCTATCGCGGCTCGCCTCTGGGCGGGGTCGACCAGCAGATGATGCGGGCACAGAAGGAGCTGAGCGCCGCCGACGTGCTGTTCCAGGCCGGCTTGAACGAGGATCTGGCCGCCACCGCCGTCTGGGGCACCCAGCAGGCCGAACTGCGCGGCGAGGGGAAATTCGACGGCGTCTTCGCACTTTGGTACGGCAAGGGGCCCGGTGTCGACCGCTCCGGCGACGTGATGCGGCATGCGAACATGGCCGGCACCTCGCCCAAGGGCGGCGTCTTGATGGCGATGGGCGACGACCACACCGGCGAATCCTCCACCACGTTGCACCAATCCGACTGGGCGATGATCGACGCCTATATGCCGGTCGTCTCGCCGGCCGGGGTGCAGGAAATCCTCGATCTCGGGCTTTACGGCTGGGCCTTGAGCCGCTTCGCTGGCGTCTGGGTCGGCCTGAAGACGATGAAGGACACGATCGAGGCGACCGCGGTGGTGAACGGCGATCCGTTCCGGCTGTCCTTCGTGACGCCGGATTTCAAGATGCCGCCGGGTGGGCTGAACATCCGGATGGTCGATACGCCGGTGCTGCAGGAGGCCCGGATGATCGACTACAAACGCTTCGCGGCGGAGGCCTTCGCCCGGGCGAACCGGATCGACCGGCGGGTCTGGGGCCAGCCGGGGGCCAAGATCGGCTTCGTCGCGGCCGGCAAGAACTGGCTCGACCTGACCCATGCGCTGTCGCTCCTGGGGCTCGACGAGGCGGAATGCGCGCGGCTCGGGATCACCACCTACAAAGTCGCGCAGACCTTCCCGCTCGACATGACGAGCTTCCACGAATGGGCCGAGGGGCTCGACCTGATCGTGGTGGTGGAAGAGAAGCGCAAGCTGATCGAGATCCAGGTGAAAGAGGCGATCTTCGATGACCGCCGTGGCCGTCGGGTCTATGGCTGGCACAAGGGCGACACCTGGGAGCACGGCCGCCAGGTCGAGCTGTTCCCGACGCGCTACGCGCTCGACCCGCTGCTGATCGCCGAACGTCTGGGCGAGATCCTGCTGGAGGAAGGTCGGGGCACAGATCGCCTGAAGGCCGCCTTACAACGCCTTGATGAAGCACGAAAAGCCGATAACGCGAAGGATATCGCTGCGCGGCTGCCCTATTTCTGCTCGGGTTGCCCGCACAACACCTCGACCAAGGTTCCCGAGGGCGCGCGCGCCTATGCCGGGATCGGCTGCCACTACATGGTGCAGTGGATGGACCGCGCCACCATGGGCTTCACCCAGATGGGTGGCGAAGGCGCCAACTGGGTCGGCGAGGCGCCGTTCTCGACCCGCGAGCACGTGTTCCAGAACCTCGGCGACGGCACCTACAACCATTCGGGCAGCCTGGCGATCCGGGCGGCTTTGGCGGCCGGGACCAACATCACCTACAAGATCCTGTTCAACGACGCCGTGGCGATGACCGGTGGGCAGAGAAACGAGGGCGGGCTGACCGCCGATCGGATCGTGCATGAGATCCAGGCGATGGGGGTGGAGCATATCGCCGTCGTCTATGACGAAAAGGAAGAGCTGGACCGCGCCCGCTTCCCCAAAGGGATCGCCTTCCACGAGCGGGCGGAACTCATGCCAGTTCAGGAGAAGTTCAGCAAGATCAAGGGTGTATCGGCCATCGTTTACATCCAGACCTGCGCGGCGGAGAAGCGGCGGCGGCGCAAGCGCGGCGAGTTCCCGGATCCCGACAAGCGAGTGTTCATCAATCCCGATGTCTGCGAGGGCTGCGGCGATTGCGGGGTGCAGTCGAACTGCGTCTCGATCGTGCCGGTGGAAACCGAGCTGGGCCGCAAGCGCGCCGTCGATCAGAGCTCCTGCAACAAGGATTTTTCTTGCCTGAAAGGGTTTTGCCCTTCGTTCGTCACCCTGGAGGGGGCGCAGGTGAAGAAGGCGGCGACGCGGGAAGTGGACCTGCCCGATCTGCCCATGCCGAAGCTGCCGGAGATCCGCGGCACCTGGAATGTCGTGGTCACCGGGGTCGGCGGCACCGGCGTCGTCACGGTCGGCGCGATCCTGGCCATGGCGGCCCATCTCGACGGCAAGGGCGCCGGCATGATGGAGATGGCCGGCCTCGCCCAGAAGGGTGGCGCGGTGCATATCCACTGCCGGATCGCCGAGCGGCCGGAGGACATCTCGGCGATCCGTGTCGCGGTCGGCGAGGCGGATGCGGTGATCGGCGGCGACCTGGTGGTGACCGCGGGGGCGAAGACGCTGGGGCTGATGACGACCGGGCGCACCGGCGCCGTGGTCAACAGCCATCAGATCATCACCGGCGAGTTCACCAGAAACACAGAATTCCGTATACCTTTCGACCGGTTGGAGCTCGGTCTTGAAGCGCGGCTGAAGGACCGGCTGGCGCTGTTCGACGCCTCCGAGCTGGCGCGGGCGCTGCTGGGCGACTCGATCTATTCCAACATGATGGTGTTCGGTGCCTGCTGGCAGCTCGGCCTGATCCCGCTTTCCGAGGCGGCGATCCTGCGGGCAATCGAGCTCAACAAGGCCGCCGTCGAGGCCAACAAGCGGGCCTTCGCGCTCGGCCGTTGGGCGGCGGCGCATCCCGAGCAGGCGGCGCGGGTGCTGGAGCCGGCGGTGACGAGCCTGCCGAAGACGCTCGAGGAGGAGATCGCCTTCCGCGCCGCGCATCTGACCGCCTACCAGTCGCGCCGCTACGCCGCGCGCTACCGCAAGCTGGTCGACAAGGCCGAGGCGCCGCGGCTGCGCGAGGCGGTCGCCAAGGGCTATCACAAGCTTCTGGCCTACAAGGACGAATACGAGGTCGCGCGGCTTCATCTGGCGACCGCTGAAAAGGCGCGGGCGGAGTTCGACGGCGATTTCCGCATGACATTCCACCTGGCGCCGCCGATCCTGAGCCGCCCCGGCCCGGACGGACGGCCGGTCAAGCGCGCCTTCGGGCCCGGCATGCTGAAGCTCTTCGCCGTGCTGGCGCGGCTGAAATGGCTGCGCGGCACGCCGATCGACCCCTTCGGCCGCTCGGCGGAGCGGCGGGCGGAGCGGGCGGCGATCAAGGCCTATGAGGCGGAGTTGGCGGAGATCCT
>JAKAJW010000354.1 GCA_021813645.1 Pseudomonadota bacterium
CGATCTGGTTCGTGAACCCCGACCACGGACCGATCATCGTCGCACAGCAGCTCGGTTATTTCGCCGACGAGGGGCTGGACGTGCAGATCATCGCGCCGGCCGATCCGTCGGAGCCGCCGAAGATGGCGGCGGCCGGGAAGGTCGACCTTGCCGTGGCCTACCAGCCGCAGCTCTACCTCCAGCACGACGCCGGGCTGCCGCTGGTCCGGGTCGGCACGCTGGTCGACACGCCGCTTTACTGCGTGCTCGCCAAGGCCGACGGGCCGGTGAAGACGCTGGCCGACCTAAAGGGCCGCACCGTCGGCTATTCGGTGCCGGGGGTGGAGCAGGCGCTGCTGGGCGGCATGCTGAAGTACAACGGGGTGAACCCGGACCAGGTGACCTGGGTGAACGTCAACTTCTCGCTGGTCCCGGCGCTCGCCTCGGGCAAGGTCGACGCGGTGAGCGGCGCCTTCCGCAATTTCGAGCCGCACCAGCTCGCGGCGCTCGGCCAGAAGGGGACCTGCTTCAAGCCCGAGGACAACGGCATCCCGCCCTATGACGAGCTGATCTACGAGGCCAATCCGAAGACCATGGACCGCGCCAGGATCGTGCGGTTCATGCAGGCGACCGAGCGCGCGACGGCGCTGATCGCCTCCGATCCGGATAAGGCCTGGGCGGCCTACACCACCTACGCCAAAGACCTCGGCGACGCGCTGAACAAGGAGGCCTGGGCGGATTCGATCCACTCTTTCGATCCCCATCCGATGGCGCTCGACGCCGGGCGCTACGCCGACTTCGGCGCTTTCCTGCAGAAGGCCGGGCTCATCAAGGCCGCGCCGGCGCCGGCCGAGATCGCGGTGGACCCGTCGAAGCCTTGAACTCCCCCCCGCCAGCCAGGCTGCAAGGCGCCGCATGGCTTGGCGCGGGCCCGCTCTTCGCGGGGCTGGACCTTGACTTGCCGGTCGGCTGGACCTGCCTGATCGGCCCGTCCGGTTCGGGCAAGTCGACGGTGCTACGGCTGCTGGCGGGCCTTCCTACCGGGGCGCGGTTCGAGGGAACGATCACCGCGCCGGACCGCATCGCCTACATGGCCCAGGCCGACCTGCTGCTGCCCCGGTTGACCGCGATGCAGAACGTCGAGCTTGGCCAGAGGCTGCGCGGGCTGAAGCCGGACCGCGCGCGGGCGACCAGCCTGCTGGCCCGGACCGGCCTCGCCGGCCTTGAGCGCCGGCGCCCCGCGGCCCTGTCCGGCGGTCAGCGCCAGCGCGTCGCTCTGGCGCGGGCGCTCATGGAGGATGCGCCGCTGGTGTTGCTCGACGAGCCGTTCTCGGCGCTCGACTCGGCGAACCGGCAGCGGATGCAGGACCTTGCGGTGACCGCCCTCGCCGGGCGGCGGGTGCTGCTGGTGACCCATGATCCGCTTGAGGCGATCCGGCTCGGGAAGCGGATCTGCCTGCTTGCCGCGGGCCGCTTCATGGAGCTTGAGGCGCTGCCCGGCCGCATTCCGCACGGTGCGCAGGAGGCGGGCTTCGGCCGCATCTACGAAACCGTCATGGCGCGGCTGATGGAGGCGGAATGAGAGCGGCGGCACCGATCCTGCTTCTTGTGGCGCTCTGGCAGGCGGTCGTCAGCCTTACCGGCGCGCCGGCCTTCATCCTGCCGCCGCCGCTGATGGTCCTCCAGGCGGCGCGGGACAACGCGGGTCTCCTCGCCTCCAGCGCCGCTGTCACCGGCGGCGAGGTTGTCGCTGGCCTGATCCTCGGGGGCCTCTTCGGCTGCGGCGTCGCCGTGGCGATGGTGCTGGCGCCGTCGCTCGGCCGGCTTCTTAGGCCCATCCTGCTTCTCAGCCAGGCGATCCCGGTGTTCGCGCTCGCGCCGGTGCTGACCCTGTGGCTCGGCTACGGCATGGTGCCAAAGATCGTCGTGACGGTGATGATCGTCTTCTTCCCGCTCGCCTCGGTCTTCCACGACGGCCTGATGGCGACGCCGGAGGGCCTGCTGGACCTCGGCCGCCTGGCCCGGGCGGGGCGGTGGCGAGAGTTCCGCCGGATCCGGCTGCCCTCCGCGTTGCCGTCGCTCGGCGCCGGGCTGACCGTGGCGGCGGTCTACGCCCCGATCGGGGCCGTAACCGGCGAATGGGTCGGGGCGTCGCAGGGGCTCGGCTACGTCATGCTGATGGCCAACGCGCGAACCCACGCCGACCTGATGTTCGCGGCGCTGATCGTTCTTGTGGCCCTGACACTGGTTCTCTACGCGGCGACGCGATGGATAGACCGGCGCTTGAAGTCGTAACAGTGGGCAATAGAGGCTACGGTGCGACCTCGACGGCTCCCGCCGGAATAGCGTGACTGTCCGCTTCTGAAGGTCGGCAATGTCGCAGAACGGCCGCTACTTCAACTGCGCGACGACCGGACGGATCATCGCGATCCTCGGCATCTTCTTCGCAACTATAAGCTTGTTCGTGATCATCACCGACCAGATGTCACGTTGACCTTATATGGCGACTCGACGGTGGGCTACCACCTGTGGAGCCTCGCGGGTCTCGGCCAGAACGGAGATCGGCTGGAAGCGGCGGTGACCGCAGGGCGGATCGCCGCCGGCTCCGGAAAGGGCGCGGTGTTCGCGCCGCTGGCAATGGGCGGGGCAGGGGGGCTGCGGGCGGGCAGCGCCATCGCCGGGCTGTCGGGCCGCACTCCGCCGTCGCTGCGGGCGGTGCTGACCGACTGGCCGCTGGTCTCGGCTCCGATGGCCGAGGCGCTGACCGGCGCCAGCCGCGCTGCCGTGCAGCGCAATTTGGCCTGGATGGAGGCGCGCGGATTGATCCGCGAGGTGACCGGACAGGGCCGGTTCAGGATGTGGCGGGCAGTGAGTTAGCTGAACCTGGGATCGGGTCGCTGGCGCACGCGGCTGGCGGCAATGGTTCTCACCGTCGGAATCGGCGGCACCGCGAACAGGGCAGGGGGGATTCGTCGTTCCTCTCCGAACGCCCCCGCCAGGCATCACAACAGAAAGCCTGATGGGCTCCGCCCCTGGCGCGCGGCAGGGAAAATAGCCAGACCGTGTCCTCGCCCTACGGGCTGCGGGCCGCACCACTCCCGCGATTTTCCCATCCCCTTCCGCCCCCGCGCTCGCCGCGTGGCAGGCCGATAGGCGCAAGGGCCTATCGGCGAAATCCAGGGAGCGAGCCATGACGGCAGAGACAACGGAACGATGGACGGCGGTAGCGGGCTATGTCGACGCGCGAGGGGTGGTGGCGGGCTTCCTTCTCGAAGCGCGGGACGGCCGCCGGATGCCGCTGACCCTCGGGGAAGCGGTGGGCGAGGTTCGCGAGCTGACGATGGACGAGTTGAAGGCGGCCGAGGCGGCAGGCGATGTGCGGGCGGATTGACCAGCGGCGCCGGGCAAGCGCCGCGCTTGCCGCGGCGATTGTCCGGTGCGACCCCGAGGACGCCGGCATCATCCTAGCCGGCGCGCTCGATGTCCTGTCGGCAGGCGCGCCGCCAACCCGGTTCCTGGACCTTGCCGAGGAGGCGCAGGAGTGGGCGGCCTGGGCGGCCCCGGACGAGCTCTATCACTATGGCATGGCGATCCTCGCGGAACTCGGTCGCACGCCCGTGCGGCGGGCATGGCGGCGGAACCTGGCCCGACTGGCCCTGGCCGGCCTGTCGGTGGAGGAGTGCCGCCAAGCCTTTGCCGCACGCGGCTGCGAAGCCGTTCGGCGCGAATAGCGCCGGGCCAGGCGGGAGAGCGCCCCGAGGGTGGTCGCCCGCATGGTCAACCCGCCTGGCGCTGCCGGATGACCGAAGCGGTCGCAGCGGTGGGGCAGGGGGCCGCTTACGCGGCCGCCCTTTCGTCCTCGGAGCCGGGGGTCCCGGTCAGCCAGTCGACGGCCTTCTGGGCTTCGGACGCGGCTTTGAAGATCAGCCGGGTGTCGTCCTTCAAGGCGCGCAGCCAGCCTTCGACGTAGGCCGCGCTCTGCCCGAAGTCGGGCTCGAGGCCGAGGGTGGCGCAGACCATGCAGGAACCGATCTCGGCCACCAGTTCCTCGAAGGCGTAGGCCTGCCTGTCACGGTTCATCTCCAGACGGTCCAGCCGACTCTTGTGACCTGTCGCGTGAACTTCCTCGTGCGCGAGGGTGGCATAATATCCGCGAGCATCGTGGAAGGTCGCAATCGGCGGCATGTGGATCACGTCGCGGGCGGGATGGTAGTAGGCGCGCGGCTCGAGCGTCGTCTCGAGCGCGATCGCCGTGGCGGCAAAGAAGGCATCAAGCTCAGCGTTAGGCTCGGTGCCGAGGTCTTGCGCTTCCGCGGCTTTGATCCCGTAGAACTCGGCCGGAAGCCCCTCGATCTGATCGGCACTGAATACGCGATAGGCCTTGGCATAGGGGATGCGCCGTTCCTCGCCCGCGTCGTCCTCCTTTTCCACGGTGCCATATTTCACGACGGTTGCAGATTTCTCGCCCTTGCGCACATGCGCACCCAAGTCGAGGGCCTGCTTGAAGGTGAACCAGTGGGCGGAGGCGTAGCCCTTCTCGGCTGCGGTCAGCCAGAGCATCAGGACATTGATCCCGCGGTAGGGCTCGCCGTTGGAGCGCAAGGGCATTGCCGCGCCGGGGGTGCTGCCGGTCCACGGCTTCCGCCACGGGGGCGTGCCCGCTTCCATCGCGGCGATGATCCGGGCGGTGACTTCTGCGTAGACGTCAAACTTCTCGGCCATTTGTGGCGCTCCTTCGGTGGGGACCTCGGGCGCGCCTTCGGACAATCGGGCGGGCCTGCAAGGGACGCTTCGTCGCGTCTCTTGCAGGGCTGCCTCCCGGCGAGGGCAGGAGGGGGGCCCGGCGCCAGGAAAATCCAGGCCCGAGGTTCGGGGGCCCTGTCTGCACAAGGCGACGTGAGGCGGCGCGGAAGATGGGGGTGCCCCCTTGGGCCGCCGCATTTTCCTGTTGCCGGGGGAACCGGCGGTTCCCGCTCTTTGCCGCGCTGTGCGCGGCCTGGTGAATGGAGATCGGCGCTTGGGCCGTGGCCCCGTGCCGGCGGGAGGGCCGCCGCTATTCGGGCGTAGCTTGCTTTTGCGACAGCGATCAGGGCTCCGCCCGTTCGGAACTGAAATCTCTCCCCCGGAGAGATTTCCGGCCGTTCCTCACCCCGAAGGGCCGAGATGGAGGCAGCTGCCCGACCATGCCGTCGCGCGGGACGAGGGCTCCGGCGAGACCTTGGCCGGTGCACTTTGGCGGCAGGGAGGGCTGCTGCTGGAAGCTCGGGGCGAAGCCTCGGGAGCGCGGTGCCGCCTCGGGCGGCAGTCGCCCACTCAGTACTGCCCCCGGCTTCAGCCGGGTGAACGTCGGGAGTCGGGTCAGGTTCAGCAACACTGCCCGCACGGCCGGAAGCTGGCAACGTTGCAAAATCGAATGCAGATTGCTATCTTTGACGTCAGGATGAATGAGGTATCGATGGGCCAACTCATCGTTCGGGACGTTGACGAAGACATTGCCCGGGCCCTGAAGGAGCGCGCAGCGGCCAACGGGCGCTCCGCGGAAGCGGAACACCGGATGATCCTTCGGGAGGTGTTGCAGCCGCGAACCGAGATGGCGGATTTCGCGGCCGCCGCCGCGCGGCTCAGGGCGCGGCTTCGGGCCGGAACCGACAGCGTCGAGCTCGTTCATGCCGGACGCGAGCAGCGCGGCGCATGAATCCAGTGGGGGATTGCGTCGTCGACGCCAGTGTCGCCCTTAAATGGGTGCTGGACGAACCGGGCTCGGACGCGGCTGCGGCACTTCTGGATGGGCGGAGACTCTATGCGCCGCCGCTCCTTATGATCGAGGTCGCCAACGCACTCTGGGTTGCCGCCCGCCGAGGTTCGATTTCGGTGAATGATGCCGAAGACGCACTCGCGCTCGTCACAGCGATGCCGTTTCGGGCTTGGCTACGCGAGGTCAATCTCGCCGGCGACGCGCTGAAACTGGCGCGACTCCTGGACCATCCGGTCTACGACTGCTGCTATCTCGCCTTAGCGATGGCGGCTGGCGTGCCAGTCGTCACGGCCGACCAGCGGTTCGTTGCGGCCGCGGCGAGGCACCCGGAGACGGCGCCGCTGGTGCTTGAACTGGCTCCGCCGATCCAGGGGTAACCACGGCCTGCGCCAACAGCGAGATGGAGCTGCGGCATCGGCGCGGCGGTGCGCGACAGGCTTTCCATTTGCCGTAGCGCGACCATGTAGGAAGTAGCCAAGTCCGTCCGGGGAGGACACGCGATGCACGCGAAGAACATACGACAGGCAATCCTGGAAGAGCTGGAGCGCCTGGAGGCGACCGCTCCGGAGCGGGCGGTCGACCCGATCGCCGTACGGCACGGCCTGGGCGCTCTCGAGCGCGACTTCGAGGTGGCTCTCGAAGAGCTCGCGGACACCGAGCGCATCGGGCTCGTCGTCGGTCAACTCTACCTGCGCCGCAACGTGCTCTAGGGGCGGCGGACAGGCCGCGATCTTGACTGGTGCAGTATCGCCAGAACCGACTGCCCGAGCAGCGAGACGCGATACCCAGCCGGAGCCCCGTTGGCGATCGCCGATTCCGCGAGGCGAAGGTCTAAGAGCCGCTCGAGCGCCGGTGTCATCCTTGACCGGGGGCTTTGCGCAAGTGCGGCAAGGGCATCGGCCTCCCATGGATCGAGGCTCTCGGCGAGTATCGCGGATATCCTGTCCAACGGACGATGCTGCCTGTGGTTGAATCGTGGCACATCGTGCCGCGTCATCTCGGCGCGTTCAAGAGATGTCCGCGGCGGCAGCCGATGTCGCGCGCGGGGCCGTCCGGCACCTCCAGCTCGCCGTGGCGGCGGAGCCACTCGGCACAGACTGGCTGATCCGCGATGCGGCGGTTCGTCCGTGTCACGAAGGCGTCACCCGGTGCTATATAGAAAGCTACTCGTGGCAGCATCTGGGGAGGCTCATATGAAAACTCCGTCCGCAGCGACCGAGGCTGATCGTGTCCGCGATCAGATCCAGGAAGGCCGGTTCGCTAAGCTGCAAGAGACCCTACGCCAGAAAGACGCTCCGCCGCGGCTCGGTGCGGGCGACAGGCCCGAGATGGGCCCCGGCGCCCGGAAGGAAGCCGTAGAGTTCTGGGACAACGTTCCGCTCTAGCGGGGGTTGTCCGGCGCCTATCCGAATGTGTTCGGCGACGTTGGTATCCGACATGGACAGACGATCGCGGCGCCTCGACGCCGGTCAAGGCGTATGGTGCTTCCGGCACGTTGCGGCGGCGACGCGCAGTGCACGTTGGGGCCGGACGGGAACGTGCATGCCCGTCCCCCGGCGGGATCGGTAACGCCAAAAGGGCAGGGGGGATTCGTCGTTTCTCCGAACTCCCCCGCCCGGCGTTGATGAAGAAGACTCGGGACCCCGGCGCGCGGAAAGGAAATCAGCAGGATCGTGTCCTCGACCTGCGGGCTGCACCAGTCCCGCGAAGTCGCAATCCCCTAGCCTGCTACGCGGCCCGTGGCCCGAACAGGATGATGGCGGCACCCGCGAGGCAGACCAGCGCGCCAAGCGCGTCCCAGCGGTCCGGCCGCACGCCCTCGACCAACCAAAGCCAGGCCAGCGAGGCGCAGATGTAGACGCCGCCATAGGCCGCATAGGCACGGCCCGCGAGGCTCGCGTTGGACAGGGTCAGCAGCGCCGCGAAGATCAGGAGCGAGACGGTGCCGGGCAGGATCCACCAGCCGCTCCGCCCCTCGCGAAGCCAGAGCCAGAGGCTGAAGCATCCGGCGATCTCGAAAACCGCGGCGGCGGTGTAGATGGCGGCAGCGCGGATCACTGCGCCCGCCCGGCCTGGCCCGAGGTGCGTATGAACGGCGGCTCCGCCATGCCCTGCAGGATCACGCAGTCCGGCCCTGGACCGCCGGCGCAGGTGCCGTCGCAGGCCCGAATGAATTCCGCGAGGCTCCGCTCGAGCTTCCTGAGCGCGGCCATCTTCTCGCGCACCGCGTCGAGGTGCTCGGCGGCGATGGTGCGTGCGTCCAGGCAGGATCGCCCCAGATCCTCCGTCAGCGCCACCAGCGAGCGGATACTCTCGATTGGAAAGCCGAACTCCCGGCATTGCCGGATGAAGGTCAGCCGCCGCCGATCCTCCTCGCCATAGACGCGCTGGCCGCCGGCCTGCCGGCCCGGCACTGGCAGCAGGCCAATCTCTTCGTAGTAGCGGATGGTGGGGGGATTGGTGCGGGTCTGCCGGGCGAGATCGCCGATCCTGAGCGGCATGTGAAGCCTCCTTTGGAAGGGGGTTGAACCTCAAGTCACTTGAGGTAGTAGCCTAGGATCACGCCACCCGGAAGGAAAGGGAACGGAATGAGACCAAACACGGAAACGGGGCCGCCCTTGATCTGCGCGCTCGGCGCGGGCGAGGCTCGGGAAAGGCTCGACTGGATTGCCGCGCTCAACCGGACGGCTCTCCTCGATGCGCGCCGGGACGGCAGGTGTCTCATCCTGACCTACCGCGCGGGCCAGGCAGATCGCATCCGCGAGGTGATCCGCCGGGAAAGCCAGTGCTGCAGCTTTCTGAACTTCGCTGTCGACGAGGTGCGTGAAGCCGTCACCCTGACGATCACGGCGCCCGACAGCGCTCCCGACATCCTCGATTCGATCTTCGACCCGTTTGCCGGCCGCGCGGAGCAGACCGGTGCATGCGGCTGCGCCAGCGGCTCCGCCTGCAAGGGAGTGACTGATGACCGCAAATGAAACCCCCGGCCGGTCCTGGCCGCACGCGATCGGGATCGGGCTCCTTGTCGCCATCGTCACCGCCGCTGCGATGCTCGCCCTGACCGCGGCCGGTGTCTCGCCCTTCCCGAAGCCGCCGTCGCTCGCTTTCGCCGAGACGCTCTTTGATCGCTCTCTGCCGCTGCCAGTCGGCCTCTTGTTCCACACCGCCTACGTCACCTTCTGGTCGGCGCTCTACCTTCGCTTCTGGCCCCACCGCAGCCTCGGCGCCGCCTTTGCGCTCGCTGCCGGCCTCTGGGTCGTGATCCTCGTCGTGTTCTTCCCGATCGTCGGATGGGGCCTCGCCGGCGCCACGGTCTCACCCAAACTGATCCCGGCCTCCTTCGTGCCGCATCTCCTGTTCGGGCTGCTCCTCTGGGGCGGCGACAGATGCCTGCCCGCGTCCTCACCACGGACACCAAACCAGGCATAGGCACCGGGTGCAGGGAATCGGGATCGAGGAACTACCAACTCTACGGTGGGAAGCGACTGATGGTGCGCAAGCGTGGCGGGCGGAACAGTGCGGGATGCTGGCCGCACATCTGTTTGCGCAGGTCAGGAGCCAGTCTCGACAGTTGCCGAACATCTGGACTCCGGGCCCCGAAACCCCCCGGCGTCGCGCCGAGAGGGTCACGGCCGGTCAGAAATAGCTCGGGTTGGCAGGAAGCGCGCGATGACGTCGCGCGCGAGCCGCACCGGCTTTCTGGAGACGACGTCAATGCAGCACCAGCTGCTGTCCACCTCTGCCAAGAGTTCGTCTCCGCGCCGGATCACGGTCCTGTAGAATGCTCTGGCGCCCTCAATCTTCTGCAAGGCCACCCGCACCACGACGTGGTTGTCCAGAAACGCCGGGCGCCGATAAGTGATCCGGTGCTGCAGGGCAACCCATTGCCGGGAAGCGGCGACGTCGGTCGGCGCGAATCGCCTCCAATGGCGCAGGACGGCGGCCTGCACCCAGGTCAGATAGACCGCGTTGTTGACATGCCCCATCTCGTCGATCTCACCGTCGGCGACGTCGAGTTCGTATTCGAATATGTCTGAAGATTGCGACGACATTGCCGTGCGCCTCGTCTGATTGCCGCTGTCTTGGTCGGGGGCCACTCTAGCCGAGTTTGCCGGCCGCGTTAACCGATCGCGTGCGGGCAGGGCGAGCAGCTCGTATCCGCGCGATGCGGCAGCAGGTCGGCTCCGCTGCGATCCACTTTGGCGTCGGCCAATAAATGGGTCCAGTTATCCCGCGCAACAGGAGAGCCTCGCCACATCGGTCTCGAAGGCCTGGGCCGCGAGCTTCAGAGCCTCGACGGTGGTTAGATAGGGAAAGAGGGTCCCGGCAAGCGCTTTGGCAGTCATGCCCGCCGTCAATGCCACCGCCAGCGTCTGGATCGAGTCGCCGCCTTCGGGGGCGAGGATCTGGCCGCCGAGCAGCTTGTCCGTCGTCCGATCCGCCACCACTTTCACGAGCCCGCGGGTATCGCGCGCCGCGAGCGCCCGCGGGACCTCCGACAGCGGCAGGAGACTCGTCTTGACGTCGAACCCGGCCGCGCGTGCGGAGGCTTCGGTGTGCCCCACGCCCGCGACCTGCGGATCGGTAAAGACAACCCAGGGCATTGCGCCATTGTCGTAAGTCTCGGTGTCGCCGAGAAGCGCGTTTCGGGCCGCGATCTTCGCGCCATAGGCCGCCATATAGACGAACTGGTCCTGCCCGGTCACGTCCCCCGCCGCATAGGTACCGGCGCGGCTGGTGCGCATGTGGGCGTCGACCATGATCGCTCCTCGCGAGGCGGTCCTGATACCGGCCGCGGATAGGGCCATGCCGCCGGTGTTGGCGCGGTGCCCGGTCGCGGCGAGCATCTGGGTGCCGCGCAAGACCTCGGCACCGTCCCTGCCACGGATGGCCAGGGCAATCCCGTCACTCTCACGGCCGACGCCCTCGTAACTGACGCCCTGCCGCAGGACTATCCCTTCCGCGGTGAGGCAGGTCGCGAGCGCCTGGGATATCTCCGGCTCCGTTCCCGGCAGGAGGCGCGTGCGCGTTAGGAGGGTCACGGAGACCCCCAGCCTTGCAAACATCTGTGCAAGCTCGCAGCCGACGAAGCCACCCCCGATCACGAGGAGCGAGGGCGGCAGAACCTCGAGCGACAGCGCGGCCGTGCTGTCAAGCACGGGAACGGAGGCGATGCCGGGAACATCCGGCCGTGCGGGCGAAGCGCCGGTCGCGATGATGACCTTGTTGGCGAGGAGCGGCGAGCCGTCCACCGTAAGCCTGCCGCCTGCGAAGGACGCGCGCCCCTCCATGTAGCTGACGGTTTCATAGCCTGGCAGAAGATCGGTGTATTTTTTCTGCCGCAAGCTGGCCACCAGATCGTCCTTGGCGGCGATCAGTCTCGGCCAGTCGGCCTTGCCGCTTCCAGCCGCCACGCCCGGAAACCTGCTAGCGACCCTGGCGGCATGCAAGGCTTCCGCCGCCCGGATCATCGTCTTCGAGGGCACACAGCCGACGTTGACGCAGGTGCCCCCGATCAGCCCGTGGCCGATCAGTGCGACCCGTGCACCAAGCCCCGCCGCCGTGATCGCAGCCGAAAACCCGGCCGAGCCCGCTCCGATCACGGCGAGATCGTAGGGGCGCTCGGGCCCTCGGCTGCTCTGGCAACAGGCATCCACCGATCAACTCCTTGCCAGCGCCTTGTAGCCAGCGTTCTCGGAGGCGGCCGCGATCGCAGTGGCACTGGTCATGGACGCATCGAAGACCACGGTTGCCGTACGGCTCGCGAGGTCGACTTTCACCGATTGGACGCCCTTCACGCCGGACATGGCCGCCTTCACGGTCGCCGGGCAGAGGGGGCAGGTCATGCCAGGGACGCTGAACGTCACGGTGGAGAGCGCCGGGGCGGCGGCTGTGTTGCCGGCGAAAGCGGTTGGCGCCACCAGCGTGACTGACGTGGCACCGAGTAGGAACGCGATCGTTCCGGAACGCATGACTCTGATCATTGGGGTCTCCTTTCTGGGTCAGTAGAGCAGAGGCGCCCACCAGGCGACGGTCAGGGCGGCCAGTGTGAGTGCCAAAGCGAACCCGAGAACCGTCTTGGTGATGACGGCCGACTCCGGGCGCGCGCAGTAGGCACCTTCTTCACAAGCCAAGTTCGGTCGGAAGTAGACGCGCCGAAACCCGAGGCCGATGAAGACGAGCGCGACAACGGCGAAGTATGGGCGTACGGGTTCGAGCGCCGTCAGGTTGCCGATCCAGGCCCCCGAGATTCCGAGTGTCGCGAACGCCAGCGGAAGAATGCAGCATGAGGAGGCCAGCACAGCGCCAAGGGCGCCGCCGGCCGCGAGCCAGCCCCTGCCGATGCGCGCTTTGCGCGCGCCCGACGCTCCGCCCGCCCGATCGTTGGCACTCATCTTCGCCTCCTCTCGATCCGCTCTGCCAATTGGTGTAGGGTCTGTAGGACCTACAGGCTCAAGGGGGTGGCGCGAATGCGAGATCACGAAGGCGAGAGCAGCCTTACCCGCGCGCAGCTGGCGGCTCTCACCGGCTGCAACCTGGAGACCATCCGGTATTACGAGACACGCGGCATGCTACCGGCACCGCCTCGGACTGCGGCAGGCTACCGCATCTACGCAGGCGCACATGTTTCGCGGCTACGCTTCATTCTCAGGGCTCGAGCGCTCGGGTTCTCACTGGAAGAGATCAGCGGATTGCTCGGGCTCATGGAAGCCGGAGCGGCGAGCTGCGCCGAGGTCAAGGCGCGCACCGAGGCCCACCTGGCAGAAGTGCGCCGGAAGATCGCTGACCTGAAACGAATGGAGCGTGTGCTCGCAGAGGCGGCCGCGCGGTGCAGCGGCAACGAAGCACCTGACTGTCCTGTGCTTGAGGCGCTCTCCGGTTGAACCGGGCCAAGGATGTCGGAACTTCATCCGGCACACGAAAAGGTCCGGCACGGATCACCGAAATCTGCCGACGCCTCGTCCAAGCTGCTCTGAAAGTCCGTGTGGTTGCACGCCGAAAGGGTGGCGCATGCCTGTCGTTCCCTGATGGACTCTTCGTGTCTCGCCGATCAAGGTGACCTTGCACTTTGCTGGCGTCGGGTTGGCCCCTTGCACCGGCTACGCGTTCCTTTCAAGCTGAAGACACACCGCCAATGTGCGCGAGATCTAATGGCACCCGAGAGCGCGCCCCTTTCCGTCACCCTCCGCCGCGTGATCCTCGCAGTCGCGCTCGCCAACCTCGGCTTCTTCGGGATTGAGGTATCTGTCGCCCTTGCGATCCGCTCCGTCTCCCTCTTCGCCGACAGCGTCGACTTCCTGGAGGACACGTCGGTCAACCTTCTCATCCTCTTCGCGCTCGGCTGGTCCCTTCGGGCCCGCGCGCGGCTCGGCTTTGCTCTGTCGCTGATCCTGCTCGCCCCGGCTCTCGGCATGCTCTGGGCGCTCTGGGGCAAGTTCGCCGCGCCATCCGTGCCGGCGGCCGCTCCCCTGACGCTCACCGGGCTCGGAGCGCTCGCGGTCAACTTCGGCTGCGCCGTCGCGCTCGCCCGAGTCCGCGATCACGCAGGCAGCATCTCCCGCGCGGCCTTCCTTTCGGCCCGCAACGACGTCTTCGCGAACCTCGGCATCATCGCCGCGGGCTTCGTGACCGCCTGGACCGCCTCGCTCTGGCCCGACGTGCTCGTGGGGCTCGCGATCGCCGCGATGAACCTCGATGCGGCTCGAGAGGTCTGGGAAGCGGCCCGCGAGGAGCACGCAGCGGCCCCATAGTCCCTGCAGGGCCGCATCTGTCAGTGCCTTGGGGCGTGCGTCTCGGGCTGCGGACTATCCGCTCCGCAGGAAGGGCAACGGAGCGGTGCCGCCGGTCGTGCCTGGATTCGTTTCGCGGGCAGGAATACGGCCCGTCGTACCATCGACCCGCGGCCGAACAACGCCTGTTGAGAGAGGCCGCGCGTCAGGACTCCAGCGCCTTCTTCCTGGTTTCGTACTCGGCCGGATCGATCTCGCCGCGGGCGAGCCGTTCCTTGAGGATATCGAGCGCGTTGTTGCTTGGCTTCCTGTCTCGCCCCATCAGCCAGCGGGCGACCAGAACGGCGGCGCCGATCAGGATCGCCCAGAACAGAATCATCATGCCGACTCCGAAGAAGCCGGGGCCGTATCCGAACCCATAGCCGCCCATCATATGGCCATAATAGTCGCCCGGCCCGGGCGTATCGGCCCAAGCCGCGCCTGCCACGGTGATCAGGCCGCCTGCGAGGGCCGGAATGGTCCAATGTCTCATGGTTCTCTCCCCCGCGTCTCTGGCAATGATTTCGCCTGACCGGGCGCCCGACCGCCATGATCCGCATCAATTTTCTTCATGGCATTCGCCGATTGTCAGATGTTGCCGGGAGCCATCTCGACAGGCAGGCCGGCGGCCTTCCATTCCGGATAGCCATCCTCGAGCCGCCTGGCCGTAACGCCCTTTGTCCGAAGCGCTGCGACCGCATCGAAGGACAGGACGCAATAGGGCCCGCGGCAATAAGCGATGACCTCCCGGCCTGCTGGAAGTTCGCTCAGCCGCCGGTCGAGATCTCTGATCGGGATGTTCACGGCCCGCGGCAGGTGACCGGCCGCGAATTCGTCCTCGGGACGGACGTCGAGCACCGTCACCATTCCGCTTTCGATGCGGTCGAGGAGCTCGTCGCGCGAGATCGGCTCTAGGGAGTCGCGCGCAAGAAAGTAATCCGCCTGCACCCGCTCGATCTCGGCGATGTTGCGCTCGCCGAGCGCGCCGAGCGCCTTCATCAGCGCCACCACCTCGGCCTCGCCGGACAGACGATAGAAGACCTGCTTGCCGACCCGTTCGCCTTCGACGAGCCGCGCGCGGCGCAGGATCTGCAGATGCCGCGAAGCATTGGCGAAGGTTAGGCCGGCCCGCGCCGCCAGCGTTTCGACGCTCCGCGGCCCCTGCGCAATGTGCTCCAGCAGCTCCAGCCGGTGCGCGTGGCCGAGCGCCTGCGCGACTTCGGCGAGGTTCTCGTAGATCACCGCCTTTGGTTTCGTGCTTGACATGGCATTCCATGAGTCAATCATTCTGGCGTTTGATTGAATCACTACATCACCTGCCAAGGGAGGGCAACCTGATGATCCTGCGCCAATTCCTGCATGCCAACCCGATCGGCATCTCCTATCTCTTCGGCTGCGGCGGCAAGGCCACGGCGGCCGTGGTCGATCCGGTGGGTGCCGTCGAGCCCTACCTGCGGGCGGCGGGCGAGGCCGGCATGCGGATCACCTACGTGATCGACACCCATCTGCACGCCGATCACCTGTCCTCCGGGCGAGCCTTGGCGGAAGTCGCGAGGGCGGAATACGTCCTCTCCGACAAGGCGGAGGTCGGCTATCCCTGCCGCGCCGTCAGCGATGGCGACGTGCTCCCACTCGGCAATGTCGCGGCAACCATCTGGCACACGCCGGGACACACGCCCGAGCATATCTCTTTGCTGGTCGCGGACCGGACGCGGGCCGACGGGCCCTGGTTCGTGCTGACCGGGCATACGCTCATGGTCGGCGATCTAGGCCGGACCGAGCTGGCGGTCAGCGCCGAGGAGGGCGCGCGGGCGCTCTTCCAGAGCACGCGCCGGCTTCTCACCTTGCCGGACCACGTCGAGGTGCTGCCGGGCGCCTTCGCCGGCTCGGTCTGCGGGCGCAGGCTGAGCGGAAAGCCCTGGTCGACCATCGGCTTCGAGCGGCGCCACAACGCCGCGCTGCAGATCGACGACGAGGAGGCCTTCGTCGCCTACATGCTGGCCGAGACCCCGCCGCCGCCGCCGGAGGCCGCGAGGATCCGGGCAGCAAACGCCGCATTCGCCGATGTGATGGCCGGGGGCTGAGATGCCGGCGGCGCATCGATCGCCAGCAGATGACGTCCGGTTGGGGCTGCGAGAGAACTGGCCGCAGTTCGTGCTTCTTGTCGTCATCAACGCCTTCGTTGGCGGCATGGTGGGCCTCGAGCGGACCGTGGTGCCGCTGATCGGCGCCGAGCAGTTCCAGCTCGCCTCGACGGCGCTGATCACCTCCTTCATCGTCAGCTTCGGCGTCGTGAAGGCGCTTGCCAACCTCGTCTCCGGCCAGCTGGCCGACCGTTGGGGTCGCAAGCACATCCTGGTGCTTGGCTGGACCTTCGGGCTGCCGGTGCCCTTCCTGATCATCTGGGCGCCGAACTGGGGCTGGATCGTCGCCGCGAATGCGCTCCTCGGCATCAACCAGGGCCTCGCCTGGTCGATGACGGTGGTCATGAAGATCGACCTCGTCGGGCCGAAGTCGCGCGGGCTCGCCGTCGGCCTGAACGAGTTCGCGGGCTATCTCGCCGTTGGGGTCACCGCCTTCCTGACCGGCTGGATCGCCTCGGCTCATGGATTGCGACCGGCGCCGATCTACCTCGGCATCGGCTACGCGGCCTTCGGCCTTTCGCTGTCATTCCTGCTTGTGCGCGACACCCGGCATCATGTCCGCCTC
>JAKAJW010000122.1 GCA_021813645.1 Pseudomonadota bacterium
GCACCTTGCCCTTGCGGAAGCCTTTGATCTCGACCTCTGGCTGAGCCTCGACGAGTTTTTCTTCAACCTTCGCGTCGAGCTCGGCGGCCGTCACCGTAATGGTGTAGCCGCGCTTCAAGCCGTCCTTCAGGGTTTCGGTGACTTGCATTCCTCTTCGTCCTCTTTCTCTCTGGTGCGGGTGAAGGGATTTGAACCCCCACGCCTTTCGGCGCCAGAACCTAAATCTGGTGCGTCTGCCAGTTCCGCCACACCCGCCTTCAGTCCCGCATGAAACCCATGCCGAGCTCGTCTGTATGCGAAGACAGCCCCGCCTTTCGGCAGGGCCGCCCCGAAATCGGCGCCGTTCTAGCAAAGCCGAAGACGGGATGCGAGCGGAAAAAGCGCCGGCGAATGCGTGCCGGCCAAACGCAATCTTGCCACTTTTGCGGGAAATAAAGACTAAGGAGACACCCGAGCCCCTGGAAGATGACCGCACCGCACGCTCATCCCGCGAAGAAAACCCGGCCCCAGCTTGCGGCCGGCCCCTCGCTTGGCGCAGACAGCGACCCCACCGGCCTGCTCGCTGGCGCCCCGGTGCAGACCCTTGAGGGTGAGTTGCCGGTGGAGTTTCTCACCCCCGGCGACCGCGTCGTGACCCGCTCGGGCGCGCGCGTGCTGCGGCAGATCACAGTGGCGCGAGTCGAGAATGCCGCGGTGGTGCAGATCCGCGCGGGCTCGCTCGGCCAGGGCCGACCCAAGGCAGCGCTGACGATCGGGGCCGGCCAGCTGGTGTTGCTGCGCGACTGGCGCGCCAAGGCGATGTTCGACAGCCCGCAAGCCTTGGTGCCGGTCGCGCGGCTGATCGACGGCGCCCACCTCCGCCGCGAGATACGGACTGAAGCCCGGCTGATCACGCTGCAGTTCGACCGGCTGGAGACGATCTATGTCGGCGGGCTCGAACTCAGCTGCCCTGCCTTCGCCGAAGCCCCTGTGGCGTAACCCCCACGGCGGATTACAGCCCGATCGCCCGAAACACCTTCGGCAGTTCTTCGGCCAGGTCCTCGGCGATCAGCCCGGGCCCGAAGCTTCGCGCTGCCTCGACATGCAACCAGGACGCGACTTCCGCCGCCTCCATCGGCATCCGGCGCCGTGCCAACAGGCCCAACACAAAGCCCGCGAGCACATCGCCCGCCCCCGCCGTTGCAAGCCAGGGCGCGGCCCGGCCATAAGCGGCGGCGGAAACCGTGCAAACCCCGCCGCGCCGGGAAATCACCGTGTCGGCCCCCTTGAACAACACAACGCAGTTGGCGCGGGCCGAAGCCTCGCGCGTTGCGTCGATCTTGGAGTAGGCCGGGCCGGTCATCGGCACGGCCGAGAGTTTCTCGGCGATATCGGGAAACAGCTTGGCGAATTCGCCGCCATGCGGGGTCAGCACACAATCCCAATGCAACCGCTTGAAGAGATCGGGCGCCTCCGCCAGCGCCGTCAGCGCGTCGGCGTCGATGACGGTCCGCTTTTTCCAAGACAGCACCTCGGGCAGCATTTCATGCGCCCGCGCGACGCCGAGTCCCGGCCCGAGGCAAAGCGCGGTGATCCGGCGGTCTTGCAGCAAGGCCTTCAAGTCGGCCGCATTGGCCAGCGGCGAAAGCATGATGGCATCGAGTCGCGCGGCGTTTTCCGCCGTAGCCTCCGGTGGGCAGGCCAGCGTGACCAGCCCCGCCCCGACCCGCAGCGCGGCCCGCGCGGCCAATCGGGCGGCGCCACCTTTGTTCGATCCGCCCCCCAGGACAAGGGCATGGCCGGAGTCGAATTTGTGCGCGCCGCCATGTTGCGGCTTTTGAAGCTGATCGAGCTCGCTTTCCATGCGGACCCGGGCGCGCGCCAGCGGCGCCGTTTCCTCATCCCCGGAACGGTCGAGCGGCTTGCTGACCACCCGTTGAATATTGGACATCCGGCCGCTGCTTTGGTCGGGGATCACGGCGGGATGCCAGCGCGCCAAGCCGATGTCCATCACCGCCAGACGTCCGCAAAGTTCCGGCCCCAGGCCCAGGAAATGTCCGACCTTGGCGCCCTCGAAGGTCACGGTCAGCGCAGCGCGCATCGGCCGGCCCTCCCAACTGCGTTCCGACTTCTGGCCGATCAGCCGGCCGCTGTCGAGACACAGACCGCTCGGCGCGTCGATCGCCACCGTTCGGTCCTGCAGATATTCGGCCTCCTCGCCGCTGCCTCCCAAATAGGCGATCAGACGGGCCACATCGCCCTCCAGCGGCCGGGCCAGACCGATCCCGAAGATGGCATCGACGATCAGATCGGGCGGCGCCTCGCTGCGAAAGTTGTCTTCGCTCAGCGCCTCCACCGTGCCGATTTCGGTCCAGCGCCGGTGCATCTCGGCGGCATGGGCGGGCAAGCCTCCGGCGACGCCGGCAAAAAGGACGCGCACCTGCCAGCCGGCCTCTTTCAGAAGGCGGGCCACGACGAAACCGTCGCCGCCGTTGCCACCTGGGCCGCAAAGCACGACCGCTCGGCCCGGGCCCTGGGCGAGCCCCGGCCATTCCGACATGATCGCATCCACCACGGCTTGGCCTGCCCGCTCCATCAGCTCCACCTCGCTGATGTCACCGGAGTCGATTGCGGCCCGCTCGATGCCGCGCATTTGAGCAGTTGTTAGAAGTTCGGTCACCCAACGCCCCCAAAGATTCAAATTTTGCTCATATCACAGGCGCATTGAGCAAAAGTTAATCGCATCCCCATGGATTCCCCGCAGGCAGCGGGCTAAGCAGACCCTAGCCAATTGTCCGGCCGCCGCGGAAGTGGTCAGAGACATTCGAACAGCGCATCACCCCGGGGGAGTCGGCCATGAAGAAGATCGAGGCCATCATCAAACCGTTCAAGCTCGACGAGGTGAAGGAGGCGCTGCAGGAAGCAGGGATCCAGGGGCTGTCGGTCGTTGAGGTGAAGGGCTTCGGGCGGCAGAAGGGTCACACCGAGCTTTACCGAGGCGCCGAATACGTCGTGGACTTCCTGCCCAAGGTGAAGATCGAGGTGGTGCTGACCGACGAGCAGGTCGAAGGCGCGATCGACGCGATTATTTCGGCCGCGCGAACCGAAAAGATTGGGGACGGAAAGATCTTCTTCT
>JAKAJW010000219.1 GCA_021813645.1 Pseudomonadota bacterium
ACGTCGCGCAGGACGGCCTCGTCGTGCTCTCGAACGGCACCCGGCTGCGCGCCCGCATCCTGATCGGTGCCGACGGGCCGCGCTCGGTCGTCGGCCGCGCCGCCGGCCTGCCCAACACTGACCTGATGGAAACCCGGCAGATCACCACCGATCTGCTCGGCCAGCACCAGGCCACCGACATCTTCCTGCGCCCCGAGATCGAGGGCGGCTATGCCTGGCTCTTCCCCAAGGCCGGCGTCGCCAATCTCGGCCTGGGCGTGGTGCCGACCAAGAAGCACCTGCTCAAGCCGCTGCTCGACGAACTGCATGCCGAACTGGTCGCTGCGCGCCGGCTCGGGACGAAGATCCACGGCCATACCGGCGGTCTGATCCCGGTCGGCGGCATCGTCGGCCTGGCCGCCTGGCTCGGCACCACGCCGATCCTGCTCGCCGGCGACGCCGCCGGGCTGGTGAACCCGATCACCGGCGCCGGGATCAACGCGGCCGTGCTCTCCGGCCGGATGGCCGGCCGGGCCGCCGCCGCCTTCATGGCCGGCGACAGCGCCGCGCCCGAGGACTACGCCGAAGAGGCCCAGGATCTCTTCGGCCCCTCGATCGATCTGGCGCTCGCTCGACGCCGCAACCTGCTTGCCGCCTATGCCGGCGGCCAGACCCCGACCGACGCTCTTCTCCGCAAGAGCTGGATCGCCTATTCGGAATATTGGGACCGGACCCCGGGCCCCGCCCTAAGGGAGGTTAAAGAACCCGCATGACTTGCCTGAAGCCCGAAGGCGCCCTCCCCGGGCCCAGCGTGAACGGCCTCGACTTCAACCCCTATGACGTGATGGAGCCCCGCGCGCCCGGCCAGGTGCCGGCGCCGTTCCGCAACGGCAAGCCGGTGAAGGACGCCAATATCGAGCCCTTCGGCCTCTACCGCCCGGACTATCGGGTGATGACGCCGCATATGCGCTCGCCCGAGTATGTGCAGATGTCGACCGCCGCGGCGATCACGCTCGGCCTGGTCGAAGGCCAGATGCACCGCTGCTCCTGCACGCGCTGCCTCAACCTGCTGCTGACCTATCCGGAAGGCTGCCGCGCCAACTGCGCCTATTGCGGCCTGGCCCGTCACCGCGAAGCGGAACGCAACTACGCCGACCGCAACTTCATCCGCGTCGACTGGCCGGCCGTCTCGATGGACGAGATCGTCGAGCGGATCGCCCGCGACCCCGACACGCCGTTCCACCGGATGTGCATCTCGATGATCACCCATCCGAATTCGGACGCCGACACGGTGACGGTGCTGAAGAAATGGACCGACCGGATCGACCCGGACCGGATCCCGATCTCGATCCTGTCCAACCCGCAGACCATGACCCGCGAGGACGTGCAGCGGCTGCGCGACATGGGCTCGGACATCTTCACCGTGGCGCTCGACGCGGCGACGCCCGAGCTCTTCGACCGCACCCGCGGCAAGGGCGTGCAGTCGCCGCACACCTGGAAGAAGTACTGGGAGATCCTCGAGGACGCCCGCGACATCTTCGGGCCGCAGAAGTTCGGCGCCCATATCATCGTCGGCATGGGCGAAACCGAGGCCGAGATCATGCAGCTGATCCAGAAGCTCGTCGACATGGGCGGCCACAGCCACATGTTCTGCTTCTTCCCCGAGAAGGGCAGCCTGATGGACCACCTGCCGGCCACCCCGCGCGACCAGTGGCGCCGGGTCCAGCTCGCCCGCTATCTGGTGGATTACTGCGGCGTCCGCGTCGATCAGATGAAGTTCGACGAGCAGGGCCGGATCAAGGATTTCGGCATGGGCGGCTCCGAGCTTTCGGCGATCGTCGACGCCGGCATCGCCTTCCGCACCTCGGGCTGCCCCGGCAAGTTCGCCGATGACATCTCGGCCTGCGACCGGCCCTATGGCGACAGCCCGCCCTCGAACATCGCCTCCTACCCCTTCCCGCTGAAGGAGGTCGACATCCGCAAGGTGCGCAGCCAGCTCAACATGCTGCGCCCGGGCGAGAGCTACGAGGACGGCGAAGAGTTCGACCTGCTGTAGGTCCGCAGCGCCTCCGTAGCCGCCGCGCCCCCCTGCGCGGCGGCCGCACCCAAGCCAGGGGAGAGAGCCGTGAAACCGTTCCGCGTCATCGACACCGGCATCCGCTCGGGCCGCGCCCAGATCGCCTTCGACCAGGCGCTGATCGAGGGCCACAAGGCCGGCACCACGCCCGACACGATCCGCTTCCTGACCTTCCAGCCCACCGTGCTGGTCGGCCGCCACCAGGCGATCAGCCAAGAGCTGAACCTCGACGCCTGCCGCGCGGCCGGCGTCGGCATCGGCCGCCGGGTCACCGGCGGCGGCGCGCTCTACCTCGACGAGGGCCAATTCGGCTGGGAACTGGTGTTCGACCAGAAGACGCTGGGGCTGAGCAATCTGGGCGAGGTCGCCCGCGCGCTCTGCGAGGCCTCCGCCGCCGGCCTGTCGCGGCTCGGCATCGCCGCCAAATACCGCCCGCGCAACGATATCGAGGTCGAGGGCCGCAAGATCTCCGGCACCGGCGGCTTCTTCGACGGCGCGACGATCTTCTACCAGGGCACCGTGCTCTGCGACATGGACGGGGCCAAGATGGCCTCGCTCCTGAACATCCCCGCCGCCAAGCTGGCCAAGCGCGGCCAGACCTCCGGCGCCCAGCGGGTGGTCACGCTGAAGGAACTGTTCGACGGCGCCCCGCCGCCGGTCGCCGAGGTGAAGCAGGCGATCCTCGAAGGCTTCGCCGAGCATCTCGGCATCGCCCCCAGCTGGGGCGAGATCAGCGCCGCCGAGGAAGCCGCCGCCACCCGCCTGCACGACGAGGAGATCGGCACCGACGCCTTCGTCTATGAGATCGACGACCCGACCGGGGCCGACATCCTTTCCGGCAGCCACACCGGCGCCGGCGGCACCATCGCGGCGCATGTCCGACTTGAGGGCCCGCGCCAGAATCGGATCCGCGAGATCGTGCTGACCGGGGATTTTTTCGTCACCCCGCCCTCGACCATCTTGAACCTCGAGGCCGCACTGCGCGGGGTGGAGCTCGACGACCTCGGCCCCGCCATCGACCGCTTCTTCGCCGAGGCCAAGGTGGGCCTGCTGA
>JAKAJW010000028.1 GCA_021813645.1 Pseudomonadota bacterium
CGGCTTCCATCGCGGAAAGCGACAGCGAATTCTCGAAATCGTCGTCCTCTTCCTCGACGGGATCCTGTGGCGGCTCGGGCTCGTCCGGAATGTAGTCGTCGTCATCGTCGCCGCTGGCGCGCGCCGGCGCCTTCCTGGCAGCCGGCTTTGCCGCGGCGGCCGGGGCCGGCCCCGGAGCGGGCGCGGGGGCTGCTTCGACCACCGGCGCCTGCTTGGCCTCGGGACCGGCATAGGTCGCCTCGAGGTCGATGATGTCGCGCAACAGGATTTCACCCTGGCCGAGCTGGTCGCGCCAGATGATGATGGCCTGGAAGGTCAGCGGCGATTCGCACAGGCCCGCAATCATCGTCTCGCGCCCGGCCTCGATGCGCTTGGCGATGGCGATCTCGCCCTCGCGGGAGAGGAGCTCGACCGACCCCATCTCACGCAGATACATCCGAACCGGATCGTCGGTGCGATCGGAGCCCTCGCGCGTGTTGGACTTGCTGGCGACGGCCGTGCCGGTGCGCTCGGCGACCTCGGTTGATTCGTCTTCGCCCGAATCGGGCTCGGGCTCCTCCACCTCGTCCTCGTCGACGACATTGATGCCCATGTCGGAGAACATGGCCATGATGTCCTCGATCTGGTCGGGCGAGACCTCCTCGCTCGGCAGGACCGCGTTCACCTCCTCATAGGTGACGTAGCCGCGCTTCTTGGCGACCTTGATCAGCTTCTTGACGGCAGCATCCGACAGGTCGAGCAGCGGGCTGTCCGGCGTTTCGGCGGCGGCCTCGGGCTTCTCGGTTTCTTTTTGCTTGGTTGCTGCAGTCTTCGTGGCCATACTGGTCTCCGCGGGGCCCGAGATTCGGAAAATGTGCGGCCGGGCGCCGATGGTTGCATAAGTGGGGACGGCTCAAGACAAGGTAAAGGGAGGCAGCCGCTCCTCAGGCGGCCAGAACGCGCCGGACCCGCACGCCGAACGTGCAAAAACGCGCACCCCGCGCCTTCTCCCCTAGAAGGCGCGCGTTGCGCGACCCGATAGCGAACCGAACCCTTCGATCAATGCCTCTGTGCCGTCGACGGTGGTGATCTGGTTCTGGATGTCCCGCAGCTTCTCGAACGACTCGTCGCTGAAGTCCAAACCCAGCGCCAGTTCCGCTGCTTTGAGGTCCCTATTTAGTCGAACGGATTTGTAATGCAAGGCCAGAGCGTGTCTCAGGCCTGTTTCCACATCGGCCTCGGCAATTTCGCGCCCCGCTTGCCATACCCCCTGCCGGGCCAGTGTTGCCCGCATGCGGCCGAGGGCCTCGCCGAACCCGCGCGCCCCGAGGGTCTCCGCCAGCGTCGCGCCGGAAATCTCGTGATCGGCCGTGACGATGTCGAGAAGCGCGGCCAGGACCTTCTGCGCCAGCGGTGTGGAGAGTTCGAGCTCGGCGAGGTCCTCCATGCGGGTCTCGGCCAGCGAGGGGAAGTTGACGAGGCTGACGATGATCGCCGCCTCCCGCGGCGTCGGGTCGGCCGACAGGCCGGGCTTGACCAGACGTGAGTTGCGCAGCGTATCCGACACGACCAGCCGGGGCGTGCCTCGGCTGGTGCGCTGGTAGCCGCCGTCCCGACCATAGCCACCGCGTCCGCCGCGTCCCCGCCCCTCGAAGCCGCCGCGGCGCACAGGGGCAAAGAACGCGGCAAGCTTTTCATCGAACGCCTGGAGGTAATGCCGTCGCACCGACTGGTCGCCGATCGAATTGGCGCGCTCACGCAGGCGCGCCTCGAGGGCAGCGCGGGCTTCCGGCGTCTCCGGCAGGACGCCCCGCGTTTCCATCGACCAGATCATCTCGCTCAGGGGCTGCGCCCGCTCCAGCACGGCCGCGAACGCCTCGCGCCCTTGCTGGAGGATGATTTCGTCCGGATCAAGCCCGCCGGGAAGCGTCGCGATACGGACCGTCTGTCCCGGCCGCAGCAGCGGCAGCACCATGTCCGCCGCCCGCTCCGCCGCCCGGATGCCGGCCGCATCGCCATCGAAGCAGAGGATCGGGCTCTCGTTCATCCGCCAGAGCATCTGCAGGTGTTCCTCGGTCAGGGCTGTGCCGAGCGGCGCGACCGTCCCCTCGAAACCCGCCATGACCGCCGTGATCACATCGAGATAGCCCTCCACGACGATCACCGGCTTGCCGTCGCGGGCGGCGGTGCGCGCCGTCTGCCCGTTGTAGAGGGTCAAGCGTTTCTTGAAGAGCTCGGTCTCCGGCGAGTTGAGGTATTTGGCCGGCACGTCGGCCGAGAGCGCCCGCCCGCCGAAAGCGATGATCCGGCCGCGAAAATCGGCGATCGGAAACATCACGCGGTTGCGGAACCGGTCGAAGGGCAGCGGATCGTCGTCGCGCTGCGCCACAAGGCCGGCATCGACCATCTCCTGCGCCGAGACGCCGTTCGCGGCGAGGTGTTCCTTGAGCCCGTTGCGGCTGTCGGGTGCAAAACCGATGCGGTACCTCGTCTGCGCCTGGGCGGAAACCCCGCGCTCGAAGAGATAGCCGCGCGCCCGCGCTCCGATGTTGTGGGCAAGCGCCGCCTCGAAATACTGCGTCGCCAGCTCCATCACGTCGTAGAGCGAGCGCCGCGCCTCCTGTCGCGCTTCCTCGCGCTCGTCGCGCGCCGGCATCGGCACGCCGGCCATGCCGGCAAGCTTCTCCACCGCCTCGGGAAAGCTCATCCCAGCCTTCTCGGTCAGGAAGCGGAAATGGTCGCCCGTCACCCCGCAGCCGAAGCAGTGGTAGATGCCCTTACGGTCATCGGCATGAAAGCTCGGCGTCTTCTCGCCATGGAACGGGCAGCAGGCCCAGAAATCGCCGCGCTGCGGCTGGCTCTTGCGCTTGTCCCAGATGACGTGCTCGCCCACCACCTGCGAGATCGGCAGGCGCTGGCGGATTTCATCGAGGAAGCCGTCGGAAAAGCGCATCGCCCTCAGATAGGAGTCGCCGCCGAGTCTGTCACTGGCCGGCGCGGTTATGCCCGTTGTTCACAGCCCGATGGCCCCGAAGCAAGCCGGGGGCGATTGCGCATCGATTGGCCGCCGTGGACCAACACGGGCCAAGACGTGACCCAAACCTTGCGCAGTC
>JAKAJW010000334.1 GCA_021813645.1 Pseudomonadota bacterium
CCGGAACGGCTTGTCTTCCAGCAGCAGCTCCAGCGGCCGCGGATCCTCGAGGAAGGAGGCATAGCGGAAGCCGCGCGCCCAGGCGCGGTCCTGCGCCTCGGCCAGCTCGGCCTCGAGCCCGCCCAGGGTGCGGTCAACCAGCCCGGCCGCCATCGCCGCATCGGTGCGTGTCGGCCGGCGCGGCGCCGGCGCGCTGGCCCCCAGGCGGCCGGTGGTGATCGCCTCGATCAGCGCCGATAGCGCGCCCTGGTCCAGCGTCGCCAGCCCCAGCCCCTCGCCCGGGCCTTCCAGCATGATGATCAGCGCCCGTTCCGGCAGCAACTCCAGCAGCTCGGCCAGCGAGTGATGGCCGATGGTCAGGTCGGAAATTGTCAGATCGAGGCCCGAAACGCTCTGCGCGGCGCGCGCCAGCGCCAGGCGAAAGGCCTTTTCGACCCCGCCCGACCCGTCCGCATCCGGCTTGTGACGCCGGGCGGAGGCCTTGCGCTTGAGCACCGAGTCCACCTGAGCATCCGATCCGCGCCGCCTCTGGCGGCCATCTCCCCGGTTCTGGCAGATCAACCTTTCGAATGGGTTGACGCCTCTCCCCGCCCCCGGCCGCCGGACTCAGCTTCCGCCCCGGCTCGCGCCACCGCGCATCATCCCGGCCGGTCAGGCCACCTTGGCCAGCCGGCGCGAAAAGCTGACCCGGAACGCGGCGCCGCCCTGGCCCGGCAGATAGGCGATGGTGCCGCCGAGATTGGCCATGATCTCGCGGCAAATCGCCAGGCCCAGTCCGGCGCCGCCGGCCCGGCTCTGGTCGCCCAGCCGGGCGAATTTCTCGAAGATCAGCCCCTGCGCCGCTTTCGGGATGCCGCTGCCGTTGTCGATGAAATCGACCTCGACCTGCTCGGCGCGCTCGCGCACCGCGATCTTCAGCCGCGGCTTCGGCGCGTCGCAGTATTTCCGCGCATTGGTGATCAGGTTGATGAAGACCTGCGCCAGCCGATCGGGGTCGGTGCGCACGCTGATCGCCTCGGCCGCCTCGTTTCGCTCCAGCGTCAGCGCCCCCGGCGCCGCGGCGTCCACCGCCCGGTCGATCAGCGCGCGCAGCGACACCTCGGCCTCGGCCAGCTTCACCTGGCCGTTCTCCAGCACGCTGAGGTCGAGCAGATCGTCCAGCAGCCGGGTCAGCCGGATCGTTTCGTCATGGATGATGCCGGCGTAGCGGCGGGCGGCGTCCTGGGCCAGGCCGCCCTCCATCAGAATCTCCGAGAAGGACCGGATCGAGGTCATCGGCGTCCGAAGCTCATGGCTGATCTGGCTCAGGAAGGCGTCCTTCTGCCGCGACAGCTGGGTCAGCTTGGCGTTCACCTCGCGCAGCTGGCGGGCGGTGCGGGCCAGCTCTTCCGATTTCGCCTCGAGCTGGCTGGAATATTCCATGATCTGCGCGGTCTCGTTGGCCACCGCCATCAGATCCTCGACCGAGACCGCGGTGCCGCCGGCGATCTGGCGGATCATCGCATGCGCCGTCGCCGCCCCGACCGAGCCGGACAGCAGCCGCTCCAGCCGGTCGATGAACTCCGGCGTCACGTCCGGCAGCAACCCCTCCATGCCCTGGCCGCGCGCCTGCTCGGCAAAGAAGGCCTGAGCCGCATCCGGCCCCAGGATGCGTTGCGACATCACCAGCAGGTCCTCGGCCTCGGCCAGGCCGCGGTTCCAGCTCTGCGCCCCCGGGCCCTGCTCGAAGGCATTGACGAACTGCGCCCCCTGCAGCCGCTCCATCGGGGTCGGGAAGGTGAACAGCGACACCAGGCAGAAGGCCAGCGCGTTGAGCGACAGCGACCAGAACAGCGCATGGATCAGCGGGTCGAGCCCGGAGACGCCGAACAGCATATGCGGCCGGAGCCAGGCGATGCCGAACGGCCCGTGGGTCAGCACCGCCTGCGAGATCAGCCCGTTCGGCCCGAAGCTCGGCAGGAACAGCGTGTAAAGCCAGATCGCGAAGCCGAGCGAAAGCCCGGCCGCAGCCCCGGCCCGGGTCGCGCCGCGCCAGAACATGCCGCCCACCAGCGCCGGCAGCACCTGCGCCGCACCGGCGAAGGAAATCAGCCCGATCGCGGCCAGCGCCGCGCCGCCGCCCGACAGCCGGTAATAGCCGTAGCCGAGCGCCAGCACCGCGCCGATCGCCAGCCGCCGCGCCCGCAGCACGACCCGCCGCACATCGCCCGACAGCGTCGCCCGCCGCGCTCCGAGCCGCAGCCAGATCGGCATCACGATATGGTTCGACACCATGGTGGACAGGGCGATCGCCGCCACGATCACCATCGAGGTGGCGCTGGAAAACCCGCCGAGGAAGGCGAAGGCCGCCAGCAGGCCCTTGTCCATCGCCTGCGGCAAGGTCAGCACGAACAGATCCGGGTTCGCCCCTTTCGGCAGGATCTCGAGCCCGACCACCGCGATCGGCACCACGAAGAGGCTCATCAGGAAGAGATACAGCGGAAAGGCCCAGGACGCGGTGGCCAGCTGACGCTCGTGGAAGCTCTCGACGACGATCACCTGGAACATCCGCGGCAGCGCGAAGACCGCGACGCCAGCCAGGCAAGTCAGCCCCACCCAGCGGTCCGGCTTCAGCCGGTATTGCGCCATCGGCGAGCTGGCGATCCGCTTCAGGATATCGGCCGGCCCGTCGGCGACGAACCAGACCACGAAGATGCCCACCGCCAGCACCGCGAGCAGCTTCACCACCGCCTCCACCGCGATCGCCGTCACCACGCCCTGATGCTGCTCGTTGGCGTCCAGGTTGCGGGTGCCGAACAGCACGGTGAAGATCGCCAGCCCCACCGCCACCCAAAGCGCGGTGGAATCCGGCGCCGGCACCCCCCAGCTGGCCGGCGGCCCGGCGGCGAAGGCGCCGAAGCTCAGCGTGACCGATTGCAGTTGCAGCGCGATATAGGGCGTGGCCGAGACCACCGCGATCAGCGTGACGATCACGCCGACCAGGTTCGACTTGCCGAACCGGGCCGAGATCAGGTCGGCGATCGAGGTCGCCCGCTGCACCTTGCCGATCCGCACCAGCTTGCGCAGGAACCCCC
>JAKAJW010000070.1 GCA_021813645.1 Pseudomonadota bacterium
GGCGGAGGCCGGCCTCGACACCGCCGGCCGCGTGTTTCGGACGGAATCCCGGCTCGAAATCAGCGACGCGCTCAAACGTTCGCTGTCGAAGCGATCTGACGAGGGGGATGACCAATGACCGGCGCGGCTGAAACCGAGCTCAACGATACGACGCCCGGTCGAATCGACCCGACCCTTCGGAGGGACTGCCTGAGGCTGTTCGAAGCATGCCTCGCGCAGATCCGCAGCGGACTACCTCCCGCCCCAAGCCTTCTGATGTCTCGTGAGTGGGAATTCGCGCTGATGTCGCTTTGCGAGCGACTGAGGGCGGAGGGCAAGGGGGCAGGGGCGCAGACGCCGACCGAGGACGAGCTCGTGACCATCCAGCTCATCGTGGCGGCCAATCTCGGCGACGCCCGGGACGGGCTGCACATGTTGCGACACTGGTTGAAAGGGTCGGATGAGGTGATCCTCTGCGATCCCTACCTGCTGCAGTTCAGCCCCTCAGCGATGTTCCCGGACGTTGATGCTTATGCGGAGGCGATTGCCGATCTGTTCCCAAAATCTGCGAAAAAGGTCGACCTCTACACCAACAGCTACAGCAAGAAAGTGCGCCCAGCGGTGCTGCAGCGCCTGAAAGAGGGACGGAACGTGCGCCATTTCAGCTCCGATCAGCTGCACGACCGCTTCCTGCTGAAGAATCTGAGCGAGGGAAAGGTGCTCGGAACATCGCTCGGCGGCTTCGGGCGGAAGTTCTTCGCGGTTGTCGACCTCGATCCCACCGATGTGACCGAGGTCGTCGATCAGCTTCGGGCGCTGTGTCCCCATCCGCTCTTCCACCGTGGCTAGTTTGTGGAGGGGAGGGGACTTAGAGACGGGCAGCTTTGGTCAGATTGACCCGGAACCGGTCGCGCCGACGCTGATAGCGTCGGGTCATCTCGGCCGAGACGTGGCCCAGCTGCTTCTGGACATAACGTTCATCGACCTCGGCCGAGGAGGCCAGTCCGGCGCGCAGGGAGTGGCCGGCGAACTTCGCAGCCCGGTCGCCCTCTGAGAGATCGCCGCGCACGCCGGCAGCAACGGCCGTGCGCTTCACCAGTCGGGCAACCTCCTGATCGCGGAGCCGCTCGGGACCGACCGTCTTGCCTCCGCCCGTCACTCGTCGAAACAAGGGGCCATGGGCGATGCGGCCCAGCTTGAGCCAGGTTTCGAGCGCGATCACCGGACAGGTGCTGTCGGAGGAGCCGCGGCCAATCTCGACCTCTCGCCAGCCATTTTTTCCGCGCAGGGTCAAAACCACGCCGCGCTCAAGCATTTCGATCCAGCCGCGCCCATCCTCGGTTTGGTCGTCGGCAACATCCAGTCCCACCACCTCCGAGCGCCGCAGGCCACCGGCGAACCCGATGAGCAGGATCGCTCGATCGCGCAGGCCGCGCAGGGTGCCGCGATTGAGGGTTTCGAGCATGGCGATGAGATCCTCGGGCAGGACCGCTTCCTTCTGCGCCGGCGGGCGGCCGTGGGTATTTCGTATCCCGTCGAGGACCGTGGCAATATGGCGGTCGCCACGGTCAAGCCGTTCTCCGAGCTGACGATAATGCCAGGAGAGTGCGGAAAGCCGCCGTTCGACGCTCGAGACCGCCGCCGGCTTGCGATTGCCGGTCGCGGCACCAGAGGCGCAGGCTGTGATGTAGAGCCCGACCACCTGGGCATCGGGCGGTAGATGCTCGAGCCCCTGGCGCCGGCACCAGGAGCAGAACTGCTTCCAGTCGGAGTCGTAGGCGCGGCGCGTGTTCGGCGAGCTGGCCGCCTCGACATACTCCCGGGCGAGATCGGCGAGTTGCTCAAGATGCGCCGGTAGGGCAGGGGAGGCTTTATCGATCGGCCAAGCCAGCTGCCCTGGCAGCTTCCCGACAACGAGCTCGCTTTCGGCCGGTTTCTTGCCGCTGGAATTTCCGACGGGTGCCGGCGTGCTCTGTGGTTGAGCTGAGCCATGCTGGGGGTCGTTTTCGCCGGTTTCGTCGCTCTGAGAGGTCATCCTCTCTATAATGAATGAAACGAACGATAATGCAAGATTATCATTCGTTATTGGTGGCCCACGGGTGGGGCGGTTAGGCGCGAAGATTGTGGCGCAAACCGCCGTCACCTGCTAGCCTCCTGTGATGAAATCCCGAGCTGACTTGCCTTCTGTCGATCGTCCTCTGGTACCGAAAGTGCCGGCATGGGCGCGGCCGCGGGGCGATGTCGAGCGCGACGTCGACGCCGGCTATCTCGCCGGCGCGGCGTTGAATTCGCTCGACAATCTTGTGCGCAGTACCCCCGATTGGGCTGGGGTGTGGCGGCAACGGCTGGCGCTCAAGTCGGCCAGCGCTGCGCTTCGGCTGCTCGGTCGCAGGGAGGAAGAGGGCGCTCTGCGCGACGCCCACTTCTTCCGTGCTGCGGCCGACGACCCGGGACCGGCAGGCAACCTGCTGCTGGCCTGGCGGCGCTTGGCCAGTCGCTCGACTGCTCTGGACGATTCAGTAGTGCGGCCGGTCGCCGAGCATCTCGACCTGAAGTGGGATGACGCGCTCGCCGACGTCCTGGCCAACGCCGATGATCTGGTAGCGTCGTCGCGACCGGCGCCGGTGTTGGCTGCCGAGCTTGCTGCCGAGCTGTATCGGGCGCGACCCGACGCCGAACTCCTGGCCTTCTGGCTGGCCGACGCGTTGCTTGCAAAGAAGCACCGTTGGCCGGTCGCAGTGCCGCTGTTGATGGGCCAGGTGAATTCCTCAGCCTTCAAGCCAGGCGATGGCCGCCGGCGAGTGCGACCGGGAGGAGAAGGCTGGGGCAGGGCAGTATTGCTCGCCTATGCCCGGGCCGCGGCGGAGGCCTGCGATCTTGGTGTGGAACTGGAGGGGCGCGCCGCGCATCTCGTGAGCGTTGCGCCGAGGCTGCGGGCCAAGGGCGCAGCCGAGGTGGTGAAGCGGTTGTTGGAGGATGACGCGGTGGCATCCTCGCGGTCGGGCACGCGCCTCACCGATCGCAGCGCGCGCCGCCTGTTCGAGCGGCTTGGTGATCTCGACGCCGTGCGCGAGCTCAGCGGTCGCCCGA
>JAKAJW010000316.1 GCA_021813645.1 Pseudomonadota bacterium
CCCCGGATGCGGCGCGGCGCGCTGCGGCTCGCCGCCGCCGCGCGGCTCGGTGATGAAGCTGCCGGCCACCTGCAGCGCCAGGGCGGCGCCATGGCGGGCGCGGATCAGCGCCAGCATCAGGTCGAGCGCCGGCGCCGCGCCGCCCGCCGTCATCCGGTTGCCCGAAAGCACGAAACGGTCGGGCACCACCTCGACGCCGGGATGGGCGGCGGCGAAATCCTCCAGGTCCTCCCAATGCACCGTGGCGCGGTGGCCGTCGAGCAGGCCGGCGCGGGCGAGAACCCAGGCGCCGGCATCGATGCCGCCGAGCGCGCGGAAGCCGGGCGCCATCCGCCGCAGCGCGCGCAGCAGCGGCGCCTGCGCGCCCTCCCATTGCCGGAAGCCGGCGATGACGATCAGCGCCGCGGCCCCCTCCGCCGCGGCGAGCGGGCCGGCGGCGGGCAGCTCCAGCCCGCAGGTGAGCGGCACCGGCCCGCCGCCGGGCGAGACCACGCGCCAGCGGAACGCCGGCCGGCCCAAATGCCGGTTGGCCGCGCGCAGCGGGTCGAGCGTCGAGGCGAGTTCCAGGATCGAGGCCTGCGGCAGCACCAAGAGCGCAATGTCGAGCGGCGCCCGCGCCGGGGCGAAGATCGTTTCGCTTTCCATCATGCCCATTTCGTAAATCGTGAAATCGACTGCCGCAAGGCTGCTAGGATCGCCGGCAGAGGGGGCCGGATCGGGAGGATGCCATGCCGCTTGCCATGAACCGCGAGGTCTTCATCACCTGCGCCGTGACCGGCTCCGGCGCGACCCAGGAGCGCAGCCCGCATGTGCCGCGCAGCCCCAAGCAGATCGCTGAAAGCGCGATCGCCGCCGCCCGCGCCGGGGCGGCGGTGGTGCATTGCCATGTCCGCGACCCCGAGACCGGCAAGCCCGCGCGCGATCCCCGGCTCTACCGCGAGGTGACCGAGCGGATCCGCGACTCGGCGGTGGATGTGGTCCTGAACCTCACCGCCGGGATGGGCGGCGACATCGTCTTCGGCCCGGCCGAGCGGCCCTTGCCGGTGAACCCGGTCGGCACCGATATGGTCGGCGCCACCGAGCGGCTGGTGCATGTCGCCGAATGCCTGCCTGAGATCTGCACACTGGACTGCGGCACGATGAACTTTGCCGAGGCGGATTACGTGATGACCAACACGCCCGGCATGCTGCGGGCGATGGGCGGCATGATGACCGAGTTGGGCGTGCGGCCGGAGATCGAGGTCTTCGACACCGGCCATCTGTGGTTCGCCAAGCAGCTGGTGGCCGAAGGCGTGCTGCGCGGCCCGGCGTTGGTGCAGCTGTGCATGGGCGTGCCCTGGGGCGCGCCGGACGATCTGAACACGCTGATGGCGCTGGTGAACAACGTGCCACCGGACTGGTTCTGGTCGGCGTTTTCGCTCGGCCGGCACCAGATGCCCTATGTCGCCGCGGCGGTGCTCGCCGGCGGGCATGTTCGGGTCGGGCTCGAAGACAACCTCTGGCTCGAGAAGGGAGTGCTGGCGACCAATGCCCAGCTGGTCGAGCGGGCGGTGGGCATCATCGAACGGCTCGGCGCCAAGGTGATCGGCCCGGCCGAGGTGCGCGCCAAGCTGGGGCTGACCAAGCGGGCGCCGCGCGGCTGAACGCGGCGGCCCGGCGGGGCGCGGGGGACGGGCGGAGGGTCGGGACGGCTGCGGTGTGAAATCGGTGCGAAATCGGTGCGAAATCGGTATTTCGGCCGGCTTTTCCCGACAGGATAGGACAAAGCGGACATGGCCAAGACAGCGGCAATCATCGGCGGCGGGGTCATCGGCGGCGGCTGGGCGGCGCGCTTCCTGCTCAACGGCTGGGACGTGCGGGTTTTTGATCCCGACCCGGAGGCGCCGCGCAAACTCGGCGAAGTCCTCGCCAATGCAAGGGCTTCGCTGCCGGCGCTCAGCGATGTGCCGCTGCCGCCGGAGGGCCGGCTGAGCTTCGCCGCGACGTTGGCCGAGGCGGTGACCGGGGCCGATTACATCCAGGAATCGGTCTCCGAGCGGCTTGAGCTGAAACACCGGGTGCTTGCCGAAATCCAACAGGCGGCGCCAGCCACCCCGATCGGCTCCTCCACCTCCGGTTTCAAGCCCTCGGAACTGCAGCAGGGCGCGCTAAACCCGGCGGCGATCTTCGTCGCCCATCCCTTCAATCCGGTCTATCTGCTGCCCCTGGCCGAACTCGTGCCATCCCCGGCGACTTCAGCGCAAGTGGTTGAAACCGCAAAGGAAACCCTGCGCGAAATCGGCATGTTCCCACTCCATGTCCGCAAGGAAATCGACGCCCATATCGCCGACCGTTTCCTCGAGGCGGTCTGGCGCGAGGCGCTCTGGCTGGTGAAGGACGGCGTCGCCACCACCGAGGAAATCGACGAAGCCATCCGCATGGGTTTCGGCCTGCGCTGGGGCCAAATGGGCCTGTTCGAAACCTACCGCATCGCCGGCGGCGAGGCCGGGATGAGGCATTTCCTGGCCCAGTTCGGCCCCTGCCTGGCCTGGCCCTGGACCAGGCTGACGGACGTGCCGGAATTCAACGACGAACTGGTCGATCTGATCGCCGGCCAGTCCGATGCGCAATCCGGAGAATACTCCATCCGCGAGCTGGAGCGGATCCGCGACGGCAATCTGATCGGCTTCCTGCGGGTCCTGAAGGACCGGGACTGGGGTGCCGGCAAGGTCTTGAAAGCGCATGACGAAAGGCTCCGCCAAGCGATGCCGGCGCCCCGGCCGGAGACGGCGCGCCCACTTGAGCTCGCCCATCTGCGGGTGCTGCCGGGCTGGATCGACTACAACGGCCACATGACCGAAAGCCGCTACCTCTTCGCCGCCTCCGAGACTTCGGATGCCCTCTTGCGGCTGATCGGCGCCGACCTCGACTATGTCGCCGGCGGCCACAGCTACTACACCGCGGAAAGCCATATCGTTCACCTCGACGAGGCCAAGCTCGGCGATGCGCTGACCGGGACCATTCAGGTTCTGGCGGCAGATGAGAAGCGGCTGCACATCTTCACCCGCCTCATCAAGGCGGGCAGCCC
>JAKAJW010000199.1 GCA_021813645.1 Pseudomonadota bacterium
CCGAGGGGCAGGCGCTGGTCGGCCGCGTCACCGACCGCCGCATCGCCACCTTCGGCTTCAACGCCCAGGCCGACGTGCGCGGGCTCAACCTCCACTTCGAGGCGGGCGTGGCGCATTTCGACGTGGCGCTGCAGGGCGAGGGCAAGGACGAGAACGGCGCGCCGTCGATGATCGAGGGCTGCACCCTGCCGATGCCCGGAAACCACAACGTCTCCAATGCCTTGGGGGCGATTGCCGTGGCCCGCCATCTGGGCATGAAGAAGGAGGAAATCCGCGAGGCACTGGCCAATTTCGCCGGCGTGAACCGCCGCTTCACCAAGGTGGGCGAGGTCGACGGCGTCACCATCATCGACGATTACGGCCACCACCCGGTGGAGATCGCCGCGGTGCTGAAGGCCGCCCGTCAGGCGACCAAGGGCCGGGTCATCGCCGTCCACCAGCCGCACCGCTACACCCGGCTGTCGAACCTGTTCGAGGAATTCTGCACCTGCTTCAACGAGGCCGATGTGGTCGCCATCGCCGATGTCTACGCGGCCGGCGAAGACCCGATCCCCGGCGCCAGCCGCGACGATCTGGTGGCCGGGCTGATCGCCCACGGCCACCGCCACGCCCGCGCGATCCTCGACGAGGCGGACCTGGCGCGGCTGGTCAAGGAACAGGCCCGGCCGGGCGACATGGTGGTCTGCCTCGGTGCCGGCACGATCTCGGCCTGGGCCAACGCTTTGCCCGAAAGACTTAAACCGGCTAAACTGACGGCATGATCCTTGCGCTCGCCTGTATCCTCTGGGTCTTCGCGGCCACCGCCACCGCCCTGTTGCCGATGCGCCGGCAGCTGGCGCCGGGCCTGGCGCTGTTGGTCGCCGCCCCGGGCCTGATCGCCTGGATCGCGCTGTCCTACAGCGCCTGGGCCGCGGTCTTCGCCGCCTTCGCCTTCCTGTCCATGTTCCGCCGACCGCTGAAACACCTCGCCCGCCACCTGCTGGGCCAGAGCGTCGCGCGTCCCGACCCGAGTAAGACCTGATGTTGTCGCTGACCCTCGCTTGCCTCTGGGCGATCCTCTCCTCCGCCGTCGCCCTGACGCCGAACCGCTGGCACTGGCCGGCGGCCTATGCGCTGATCGCGGTGGGCATCCCGATCCTGGGCTTCGTCACCTTGCAGAACGGTCCGGTGCTCGGCCTCTTGGCGCTGGCCGGCGGCATCTCCATCCTGCGCTGGCCAGCGCGGTTCTTCGGCCGCTGGATGCTGCGCCAGTTGAAAGGGCGGGCGGAGTGAGCCTGCCCACTCCCCGCGGCCCGCTGACCGCGAACCGCCCGCTTGCCGATCTCACTTGGCTCCGGGTTGGCGGCCCGGCGGACTGGTTGTTCCAGCCCGCCGATCTGGACGATCTGACCGGCTTCCTGCAGGCGCTCGATCCGGCGCAGCCGGTCTTCCCGATGGGCGTCGGCTCCAATCTCATCGTGCGCGACGGCGGGCTGCACGCCGTGGTCATCCGGCTCGGCCGCGGCTTCAATTCGATCGCCATCGAGGGCGACCGGGTGATCGCCGGGGCCGCCGCGCTCGACGCCCAGGTGGCGCGGCGGGCGGCGGAGGCGGGGCTCGACCTGACCTTCCTGCGCACCATTCCCGGCTCGATCGGCGGCGCGGTGCGGATGAACGCCGGCTGCTACGGTGCCTATGTCGCCGACCATTGCGTCGAGGTCGCCGCCGTCAACCGCGCCGGCGAGCGGGTGCGACTCACCCAGGGCGAGCTGGGCTTCGCCTATCGCCATTCCGCGCTGCCGGCGGATTGGATCGTCACCTCCGCCACCTTCACGGCTGCGCGCGCGGAACCCGCCGCGCTGGAGGCGAAGATGGCCGAGCAGCTCGCCCGCCGCGACGCCTCGCAACCGGTCAAGGAACGCTCTGCCGGTTCCACCTTCCGCAATCCGGCCGGGTATTCCTCGACCGGAAAGGCCGACGACAGCCAGGAATTGAAGGCCTGGGCGCTGATCGACCGGGCCGGGCTGCGCGGCGCGCGCCGGGGCGGCGCGCAGATGTCCGAGAAGCACCCGAACTTCCTCATCAACACCGGTGGCGCCAGCGCCGCGGATCTCGAGGGATTGGGGGAAGAGGTGCGAAAAAGGGTTTTCCAACACACGGGCTTGTTGTTAGAGTGGGAAATCATGAGGGTCGGCGAAGCGGCCCCATCGAGCGGTCTAACGAGCGAAAACAACAGTACAGTTTGAACCGGGCCGCCAGACGCCCGGGATGAGGCACAGGTGGCGGGCATGTCGAGCAGGGCAGCCTCCAGAGTGGCGGTGCTGATGGGCGGTCTTTCCGCGGAGCGGGAAGTGTCGCTGTCCACCGGGCGCGAATGCGCCAAGGCCCTCCGGGAGGCCGGTTTCGCGGTAACCGAGCTGGACGCCGGCCCGGACCTTGCCGCGCGCCTCGATGCGCTCAAACCCGATGTCGCCTTCAACGCCCTGCATGGCCGCTGGGGCGAGGACGGCTGCGTCCAGGGCCTGCTGGAATGGCTGCGCATTCCCTATACGCATTCCGGCGTGCTGGCCTCGGCGCTGGCGATGGACAAGACCCGCTCCAAAGAGGCCTATCGCGCGGCCGGGCTGCCGGTCGCCGAAAGCGTGATCGCCGACCGGGCCGCGGTCGAGGCGCGCCATGTCATGGCGCCGCCCTATGTGGTCAAGCCGAACAACGAAGGCTCATCGGTCGGCGTCTATATCGTGGCCGAAGGCGCCAACGGCCCGCCGAAGCTCGGCCCCGAGCTGCCCGAGCGGGTGATGGTGGAAAGCTATGTGGCCGGCCGCGAGCTGACCGTCACGGTGATGGGCGAGCGTGCGCTGACCGTGACCGACATCCTGTCCGACGGCTGGTACGACTATCACGCCAAATACGCCCCCGGCGGGTCGCGTCACGTTCTGCCGGCCGCGGTGCCGAGCGCGATCTTCGAGGCCTGCCTGGACTATGCCGGCCGCGCCCATCGCGCGCTCGGCTGCCGCGGCGTGTCGCGCAGCGACTTCCGCTGGGACGAAACCAAGGGCCTGTCCGGGCTGGTGATCCTGGAGACCAA
>JAKAJW010000401.1 GCA_021813645.1 Pseudomonadota bacterium
CGCGGCGGGGCTGGACAAGCCGGCCCGCCCGCGCCACCTTCCCGCCATGTCCCGCATCCCCCGCCTCGCCGTCCGCGGCCTGATCCTCGACAGTGACCGCCTGCTGCTGGTCAACGCCTATCCGGGCGGCCGCTCCGATCTGTGGTGCGCTCCCGGCGGCGGCGTCGAGGTCGGCGCCTCGCTGCCCGACAATCTCGCCCGCGAGGTGATGGAGGAATGCGGCATCGCGATCACGGTCGGCGCGCCCTGTCTGGTCAATGAGTTCCACGACCCCGAACGCGGTTTCCACCAGGTGGATCTCTATTTCCGCTGCCGCCCGCTCGGCCCGCTGCCGTCCCTCTGGACCGACCCCGCCGGCGTCGTCACCGAACGGCGCTACTTCACCCGCGAAGAACTGGCCCGCCTGCGCCACAAGCCCGACAGCCTGGCCGCCGCGGCCTGGGGCACCGAGGTGCTCTACGACCCGCTCGAACGCATCGTGCCGCCATGAGCCGCGCCTTCGTGAAGGAGGGCAGCGGCGAGCTCGATCCGCTGCCCGACCTGCCGATCAGCAAGCATCCGAACTGGGTGACCGCCTCCGGCCTGGCCGATCTCAAGGCCCGGCTGGCCGAGACCCAGGCGCGCCTCGCCGAATTGCGCGCCCGCCCCGACCGGCTCGACAAGCTGCCCGAGGCGGCGGCCGAACGCGACATCCGCTATCTCGAGGCCCGGCTGGCCACCGCCACGCTGGTCGCACCGCCCGAGGCGCCGGAAGAGGTCGGCTTCGCCACCGAGGTCACCCTGGCCGATGACGCCGGGCGCACCCAGCGCTACCGCATCACCGGCGAAGACGAGGCCGATGCCGCCAAGGGCTGGATCTCGCTTTACGCGCCGCTCGCCCGCGCCCTGCTCGGGGCCCAGATCGGCGACACCGTGACCTGGCGCCGCCCGGCGGGCGCGGTCGAACTCGAAATCCTGACCATCCGGCCCGCGCCATGACCGTGACCATCCGACCGCTAGACCCTCAAGCCGACCGTGGCCTGGTCGATGCCTTCTGGCCCGCCGTCGCCGACTATACCCGGCTCGAACGCGGCGATGTCCCGCCCCCGGCCGAGTTGTCGGAGGAGTATTTCACCGCCGCGCCGCCGGGGGTCGACCCGGCCACCGGCCTGCGCCTCGGCCTGTTCGAGCGTGCCGAGCTCACCGGCCTCGCCGAGGTTTCCTTCGGCTTTCCCGCGCCCGAGGACGCCTATCTCGGGCTGATGCTTCTCGCCGCCCCGGTTCGCGGTCGCGGTCTCGGCCCGCGCCTGCTTGCCGAGGTGGAGGCGCAGGCCTTCGCCCGTGGGGCGCCGCGGCTCTATCTCGCCGTGCTCGACGTCAATCCGCGCGGCCGCGCCTTCTGGCAGCGCGAGGGTTTCCAGTTGCACGAGGCGGGCCGTTCCGTCGACCTCGGGGCCCTGACCCAGACCGCCAGCCGGTTGGTCAAGCCGCTCGGTCCGGCGGCCCGGCCGGCCGGTTGAGCGGAACCGCCCCGCGCTCCGCCAAGAGCGCCGGCAACCCGACCCAATCCGCAAGATCGCGCTCGCGCGTCAGCCGGATCAGCCGCTCCAGGAAGGCGGCGGCGATCCCCGGCAGCACCTGGTGGTGGGTGTTGATCCCGACCGTCGCATCGCCGCTCTTGCCAAGCCAGCGGCAGAGCTGCGCGACCATGGCGGGCACCCCTTCGGCCACTGGCCGCAGCCGCTGGTTGAACGGCGCGACCTGGGTGTTCACCTGCGCCACCCCCCAACCGGCAACCGGCCGCCCGCCATGCGACACGGCGAGATAGCCGGCCTGCGGCAGCGCCGCCGCCACCTCGGGCGCGATCCGGTTCCAAGGCGGCACCATGACGGCCAAAAAGCGGGCGCCATGCAGGCCGGCTAGCTTCTCGCGCCCCGCCCGCGCCTCGGCCAGCACCACAGCGAGCGACCGGTCGCAGCCGAGCTCGGCGCGAAACGCGCCTTCCGGCGCATGGTTCTGATGCGCCCAGCCATGCACCGCGACGCTAACGCCCGACACCCGCGCCAACCGGTCGGCCAGTTCCGGGCCGGTGTCGCGTGCGATGACCGCCAGCGTCGCCGGCACCGCATAACGGTCGATCAGGGCCAGGAAGGCGTCGAGTGGCGCCGAGGGCGCCACCGCATCGTCGTCGCGCAGCCAGAACCGACCGCGCCGCCCGCTGGCGCGGAGCCGCGCTAGCTCGGCCAGCAGTGGCGCGAAGGCGCCATCGTCGATCTCGTCCGCCATGGCGCCTCCGCCGCAAGGCCCCGATGCTAGCCGGGCCGGCGGGGAAAGCCAACCGGGGGCAGCAGCGACAGCCCGACCCCGCCCAGCACCAGCACCGCAGACCCGGCGAAGCGCAGCCCCGGCACCTCGCCCAGAAGCGCGAAGCCGCCCGCCGAGGCGATCAGCGGTACCGTCAACTGTGCCACCGCCGCCGCGCTGGCGGCGATCCGCGGCAACACGGCATACCACAGCGCGTAGCCCAGACCCGAGGTGACCACGCCGGAGAAGACGGCCAGCGCAACCCCGGAAAGTTCGGGCGGCGCCGGATCGGGCCGCAGCATCCAAACCGCCAGCGCGACCGGCACGGCCAGCAGGAAATTCGCCGCCGTCTCGGCCTGCGGATCGACGGCGCCGCGACCGGCGAGCGAATAGAGCCCCCAGCCCGCCCCGGCCAGCGCCATCAGCGCCGCGCCGATAAGCTGCGGCGCCCCGGCGCCCACTGGCCAAAGCAGAAAGGCCAGCCCGGCGAAGGCCAAACCGGCCCCCAGCCAGCGGCGCGGCGCCACCCGCTCGCCAGCTGCGAGTGCCCCGGCAAACATGGTGATCTGGACCGTGCCGAACAGGATCAGCGCCCCGATGCCGGCGTTCAGCGTCAGATAGGCGAAAGAGAAACCGAGCATGTAGACCGCCAGCGCCGGCACCCCGAGCCGCCGCCGCCGGCTGGCCAGCGGCAGGGTTCGGCCACGCGCCCAGACCAGCAGCGCCAACGCCACCGCGCCAGAGCCGAGCCGTAGGCAGGCGAAATCGGCCGGCCCGA
>JAKAJW010000318.1 GCA_021813645.1 Pseudomonadota bacterium
CCGATCTCCCCGGGAGGTGGTCACTGCCGGCTGGTCCGCCCGTGCCGGAGCGGCGCCGACCACTCCCAGGCCCGCCCCCAGACCCAAGGCCAGCGCCAGCGCCAGGCCGGACGCGCGCGCCCGCGCGCCGCCGGGCCGGCGGGCCCGCTGCCCCGGCACTTGGCCGATGCGGGTCGCGGGGCGGAGGCGGGCATGGCGCATCTGGAGTCCTGGATCCTGGCGGTTGGCGGGCCGGTTCGCGCGCGGCCCGGCCCAGGCTAGGGGCCGGGCCTTCGGCTTTCAAGTTGAGTTTGCGTGAGACCCGCGTCGCGCCCCCAAGGCGCGGCGATCCCTCGCGGGGCAACTCCGCCCCAAATCCGGGGGCGCGGACCCCGCGAAGAGGTCCGGCGAGCCCCCGGCGCGACCCGGCTCCCGCCGGGCGCCGGCCTTACTGCGCGGCCCTACTTCACGGTGGCCAGATAGGCGATCACATCGGCGCGATCCTGCACGTTCGGCAGGCCGGCGAAGCCCATCTTGGTGCCCGGCGCATAGGCCTTCGGATCCTTCAGCCATTCGTCGAGCCGTTCCGGCGTCCAGTCGCCGCCGAGCTTCTTGACCGCGTCAGAATAGCTGAAATCGGCGACCGAGGCGACCGCGCGGCCGACGACGCCGTTCAGATGCGGGCCGGTGGCGTTCTTGCCGTCGACCCGGTGGCAGGCGGCGCATTTGCGGAACACCGTCTCGCCCTTCTTCACATCGGCCGAAGCGAAGGCCGTCTTGAAGTCTGGACCCTGCTCTTTGGCGGCAGGCTGCGTGGTGGCCGGACCAACCTGGACGACATATCCGGGCTTGCCGGATGTACCGCTTTCGGCATAGATCACATCGCTTGCCCAGTTGCCCAAGAGGAAGACCAGCAGGGCGCCGCAAAAGCCGCCCACGATCTTCGTCCAGGTCATCGTGTCGAACATGTCCCGCCCTCCCTCGCGCGAAGCCTGGGGGCTATCTACTAGCTTCCTCTCGCGCGGATCAAGGTATAGTTACCGCGACGAAACGCCCCTTGCGGCGGAATTTTGAGAGGATGCCGCAGATGGTCGGTCGTATCGCGTTCCAGGGCGAGCCTGGCGCCTATTCCCATCAGGCCTGCCGCGAGGCCCGGCCCGACATGGAGGCGGTGGCCTACGCCAGCTTCGACGACGCCATCGAAGCGGTGCGGCGGGGCGATTGCGAGCTCGGCATGATCGCGGTGGAGAACTCCACCTACGGTCGGGTGGCCGACGTGCACAACCTGCTGCCGAACTCGGGCCTGCATATCATCGACGAGGCCTTCGTGCGGGTGCATGTCAACCTGCTCGGGGTGCCGGGGGCCAAGCTCGCCGACCTGCGCCGGGTGCGGGCGATGTCGATCCTGCTCGGCCAGGCGCGCGGCTTCATCCGCCAGCACGGGCTCGAGACGCTGAACTGGTCGGACAATGCCGCCGGCGCGCGCGAGGTGGCGGCGCTGCGCGATCCGGCCGAGGCGGCGCTGGCCTCGGAACTGGCCGCCGAGATCTACGGGCTCCATGTGCTCGCCCGGCATATCGAGGACGAAAAGAACAACACCACCCGCTTCCTGATCATGGCGCGCGAGCCCGATTTCAAGCGGCGCGGCGACCATGGCATGATCACCACCTTCACCTTCCGGGTGCGCAACATTCCCGCGGCGCTCTACAAGGCGCTCGGCGGCTTCGCCACCAACGGGGTGAACATGACCAAGCTGGAAAGCTACATGGTTGGCGGCTCGTTCACCGCGACCCAGTTCTATGCCGATGTCGAGGGCCATCCCGACGACCGCAATCTGAAGCTTGCGCTGGAGGAACTGGCCTATTTCACCACCGAGCTGAACCTGCTCGGCGTCTATCCCGCCTCGCCGCGGCGGCATTGAGCCGCGGCCGGCGCCCTCAGGCGGCGCCGGCGAAGCGCGCCTCGACCCCGCGGGCGTAGAGCGCGACGCGTTCCTGCATCCGGCTGAGGCTGCGCGCCTTGGCCAGGCGCAAGCCCTGCAGCAGCACCCGTGCCGTCATCGTCACCGGCCGGAGCCGCAGCTTGACCTGCATCCGGCTGCGGTCGCCGGAGAGCGCGGTCAATTCGACGATCAGCTCGCCCGTGAGGTTCTTCGAGCCGAGCGCGAAGCGCATCCGCTCGGGCCGGTCGTATTCGTCCAGTTCCAGCGTCATCTGGCGCGGCTTGCCGGCATAGGCGAAGCTCGCCCGCCATTGCGCGCCGAGGCCGGCTTCGTCCTGCCGATCGGTGCGCAGCACCTCCGCCCCGCGCCGCCGCGCCGCCTGCTCGAAGCCGGCGAAATCGCTCAACTGGTCGAAGACATAGCCGATCGGCGCCTCGACCTCGGTCCGTGTGGTAAAATCCATCCGCCTGCCGCCTGGTCCTTTGCTCTTGCCTGTTTGCGGCCCCCGGGTTCAGTCCAACCGGTCGGCGAGCCAATTGGCAATCAGGAAATGTGCGATGGCGCCGCGCCGCGCCGGCCTGATGCGGGGATGCAACCCCGCCATCGCCTGCACCATCTCTTCGCGCGACACCCAGAGCGCGTCTTCGAGCTCGTTCGGGTCGAGCCGGATCGCGTCGCTTTCCGCCACCCCGCGGCAGCCCAGCATCAGCGAGGCCGGAAAGGGCCAGGGCTGGCTGGCCAGGTAATCGACCCGGCCAACCGCGATGCCGGTTTCCTCGGCTACCTCGCGGCGCACCGCGGCCTCGACCGTCTCGCCCGGCTCGACGAAGCCCGCAAGCAGCGAATACATCCCCTCGGGCCAGCCGGCTGAGCGCCCCACCAGCACCGAATTGCCGCGCAGGATCAGCATGATGACCACCGGATCGGTGCGCGGGAAATGTTGCGCACCGCAGGCCGGGCAATCGCGCCGCCAGCCCGCCTCGACGGGCCGGCTGGCGGCTCCGCAGCGGGCGCAGAAACCGTGGCTGCGGTGCCAGGCGAACAACGCCCGCGCCATCGCCGCCGCCTCGGCGTCGCGCGGCGACAGCCCGGCCATGGCGCCGCGCAGTTCGACGAAGCGGGCCTCGGGCAGG
>JAKAJW010000266.1 GCA_021813645.1 Pseudomonadota bacterium
GATCCACATCGTATTGCCGTTGCCGCCGCCGCCGGGGTTGTCGGCAACATCGGCGAGGATCACTGCCGGCAGCGACGGGTCGCGGCCCGCCGCCAGTACCCGCTCCACCGCGTCGGGCAGGGGCGTCAGCACCGGCGTGTAGCGGCGGTATTGTGCCCAGGCCCAGGCGCCGATCTGCCGCGCGACGCGCGCGGCGGCACCGTTCCGCTCCCGTCCGGTGACGATGATCGCCAGGCCGTTCTTCGGCGTGTCGGAATAGGCGAAACCGCCGAGGATCGAGACGTTCAGGATATCGCCGCCGACCAGGGTCTGGCCGTAGTTGATCAGATCGGCATAGGGCCCCTCGTCGGTGAGCAGCGTCACCGTGGGCGGGGTCACCGGCAGCCGGACCAGCGCCGCTTCGGGCCGCAAGCCGTCGAAGAGCGCGAGCATCGTTTGCGCCGCCTCGCGGCCGCGGTCGAGCATGTCCACATGCGGGTTCGTGCGATAGGCGATGATGGCGTCGGCGCTGCCCACCATCCGCTCGGAGACATTGCCATGCAGGTCGAGCGTGGCGACCACCGGCACATCCGGCCCGACGACCTCGCGGACCATCGCGAAGATCTCGCCGTCGGGGTCCTTCGTCTCGGTGGTGATCATCGCGCCGTGGTTCGAGATATAGACCCCGTCGAGCGGCATGGCCGCCACGAGCCGCCGGCGCATCTCCTCATAGCAGCGGCGATAGAAGCCATGCTCCAGCGGGCCGCCGGCCTCGACAAGGCCAACGAGGATCGGCACCGGCTGCCAGGCGATGGCGCCGTCCATCTGGCCGGCAAAGCCGCGGATCTCGGTCGGCAGCTTCGGGTCGCCGCTCGCCAGATCGACCAGGATTTCCTGGCCCGTCAGCATGACACGGCTCAGGAAGTCGGACTCTGTGGTCACCGGGGCAAAGGCATTGCTTTCGAGCATGAGCCCGAGGATGGCAATCTTCTTGGACGGATCTGGCGACATCACCGAGGACCTCTCTTCTTTTCCTCGGGACGTTAGCGGCCGCGGCGCGGCTCGGCCAATGCAAGCTCCGCCTATTCCAATGCCGAACTTGCATCGGCCAGCCGGGTCCAGAACTCTTCAGGGGCTTTCGGCAGCGGATCGCGGGAGCGGAACAGACGGATCGCCGTCTCGATCACATGGCAGGCGTCGCCGGTGGGCAACAGGGTTCCCGCCGCAAGCTCGCGTTCGATCTCGCGCTCGGGCAGCCAGGCGAGGCCGCGGCCCTGCAGCGCCATCGACTTCAGCACCGCGGCCAGATGGGTGTCGAAAACGCGGTGCAGCACTGGCGGCTGCGGCTGGTGCGACAGCATGAATTCGACCGCGCGGCCGCTGGCCGAGGTGGGGGAATAGGCCAGATAATGCGCCGGGGCCTCGCGCGTGCCCGGCAGGCTATGGCGCGGTGCGCCAGTCTCGTCGGGGGCCGAGACGGGGATCAGCCGGTCATGGCCGACCACCAGCGAGATGAACCGCTCTTCCGGCAGCTGGATCTCGACCGTGGCATGGGTCGGCAGCAGCAGGAAATGGCATTCACCGTGCAGCAGTGTCTGCACGCAGTTGGCGATCTGGTTCGAATCAAGCCGGGTGCGCAGTACGCCCACCTTTTCCTCGATGCTGCTGATCCAACGCGGGAAGAAGACCAGCGACAGGCTATGGGTCGCGGCGAAGGTGATCGTGTGTTCGGTGCTCCGCCCGATCTGCTGGATTTCCTCACGGCTTTGCAGCAGGCGGCGCAGCACCTCTTCGGCGACCGGGCGGAAATGCATCCCGGCCTGGGTGAGTTCGATCGGTTGCGTGCCGCGGTCGAAGAGCGTGGCGCCGACCCAGTCTTCGAGTGCCCGGATGCGTCGGCTGAAGGCGGGCTGGGTGGTGGCGCGCGCATCGGCCGAGCGCGAAAAGTTTCCGGTGTCGACCAGCGACAGGAAGTCGAGCAGCCATTTGATTTCCATTGCCGGCCCTCCTCGGGCTGAGGGAACCGCGCCGCCCGCTGCCCCGTCACGGAACGCAGTCTAGGGGGCGCGGGGGCGCGCCGCGATGGAAAATTCGCCGCACCGGGCATACCGATTCGGCATTGCGGGATGAATTTTCAACATTCGCCATCCTCCGGGAAGGCGGCGAAGATGCGCCCGATCCCATCCCAGCCCCGGAGAGCGCGATGCCAGCCACCCTGCGGCCCTACTGGAAGAACTACATCGGCGGCGCCTTCGTCGACGGCTCCGCCGGCGGCCGGCTTCCGGTGATCGACCCGGCGACCGGCGGCCAGGTGGCGGAGATCGCCGAGGGCACGGCGGAAGACATCGACCGGGCGGTGGCCGCGGCGCGGGCGGCCTTCGCGGGCGGCGCGCTCGACCGGATGGCGCCGCACGAGCGCGGCGCGCTCTTGTTCCGGATCGCCGACGAGTTGGAGAAGGCGGCCGACGAGATCGCGCTGGTCGAATGCCACGACAACGGCAAGACGCTGGCCAACGGCCGCGCCGAGGTGCCGCTGACCCAGCGCTACCTGCGCTACTACGGCGGGCTGGCCGACAAGCTCGAGGGGCGGCAGATCCCGCTCGGCCAGGGGTGGCTCGACTATACGCTGAACGAGCCCTACGGCGTCTCGGCCCAGATCGTGCCTTGGAACGGGCCGCTGCCGGTCGGCGCCCGCTCGATCGCCTGCGCGCTGGTCACCGGCAATACCGTGGTGCTTAAATCGCCGGAGGATTCGCCGCTCAGCCTCGTCCTCTTCGCCGAGGCCTGCGAGCGGGCAGGGGTGCCGGAAGGCGCGGTAAACATCGTCTGCGGTCTCGGCCCGGTTGCGGGCGCGGCGCTCGCCGCTCATTCCGACATCGACCACATCGTCTTCACCGGCTCGGTGGCCACCGGCAAGTCGGTGCTTCGCGCCGCGGCCGAGCGGGTCATTCCCTGCGTGATGGAGCTTGGCGGCAAGTCGGGCGGGATCGTCTTTCCCGATGCCGATCTCGATCAGGTCGTCTCCAGCGCCTTCGCCGGCATTTTCAAACATGCCGGCCAGATCTGTTCGGCCG
>JAKAJW010000002.1 GCA_021813645.1 Pseudomonadota bacterium
GGGGAAGGAGAGCTTCGTGGCCGACAAGACCATCCTGCGTGCCCTGACGGGCGAGCGGCTGCCGGTGCCGCCGATCTGGCTGATGCGCCAGGCCGGCCGTTATCTACCGGAATATCGCGCCACCCGCGCCCAGGCCGGCGACTTCCTCAGCCTCTGCTACACGCCCGAGCTGGCCGCCGAGGTCACGCTGCAGCCGATCCGCCGCTTCGGCTTCGACGCCGCCATCCTGTTCGCCGACATCCTGCTGATCGCCCAGGCGCTCGGCGCCGAGCTCTGGTTCGAGACCGGCGAAGGCCCGCGGCTCTCCACCATCGCCGGGTCGGCCGATCTGGCCCGGCTGAAGCCGGTCGACGCGATCGACGAGACCCTCGCCCCAGTCTACGAGACGGTGCGCATCCTGGCCCGCGCGCTGCCCGCCGAGGTGACGCTGATCGGCTTCGCCGGCGCGCCCTGGACGGTGGCGACCTATATGATCGCCGGCCGCGGCACCCGCGACCAGGGCCCGGCGCATGCGCTGATGGCCGCCGATCCCGCCACCTTCGACACGCTGATCGACCGACTGACCGAGGCGACCATTGCCTATCTCAGCGCCCAGATCGCGGCCGGGGCCGAGGTGGTGAAGCTGTTCGACAGTTGGGCCGGCTCGCTCAAGGGCGCCGCCTTCGACCGCTATGCCGTGGCGCCGGTGCGGCGGATCATCGCGGCGCTGAAGGCACGCCACCCCGGCGTGCCGGTGATCGCCTTCCCGCGCGAGGCCGGCGCCGCCTACGAAGGCTTCGCCCGCGCCACCGGCGCCGACTGCGTCGCGCTCGACAATTCGGTGCCGGCCGAATGGGCGGCGGCGCATGTCCAGCGCGACGGCTGTGTCCAGGGCAACATGGACCCGCGCCACATGGTCACCGGCGGGCCCGAGATGCTGGCCGAGGCGCGCCGCATCGTCCGCGCCTTCGCCGGCGGGCCGCATATCTTCAACCTCGGCCACGGCATCACCCCCGACGCCGATCCCGACAATGTCGCCCGCCTGGTCGCCGCCGTCCGCGGCGGCGCATGATGCGAATCCCCGTCGCCGCCGTCCGCGGCGGCGCATGATGCGAAGCCCCTTCGCCGCCGTTCGCGGCGGCGATTGACATCGCGCCGCGCCGCCGCCTCCATGGCGTCATGTGCAACCTCTTCGCCTCGACCCTGCCGCAAGAGGCCATGCGCCGGCTGTTTCCCGCCGCGCGCGACCGGCTCGGCAATCTCGCGCCGCTGCCCGAGGTCTATCCCGACCGGCTGGCGCCGATCCTGCGCAACAGCCCCGAGGGGCCGGAGCTGGTGCTGGCGCGCTGGGGCCTGCCGACCCCGCCGGCCTTCCTCGCCGGCAAGAAGACCGACCGCGGCATCACCAATGTCCGCAACACCGCCTCGGCGCATTGGCGGCGCTGGCTCGGGCCGGCGTTCCGCTGCCTGGTGCCCTTCACCCGCTTCGCGGAGCCGGCGCCGGGCGGCGGCAATGTCTGGTTCGGCTTTGCCGACGGCCGCCCGGCCTTCTTCGCCGGGCTGCAGGTGCCGGGGTGGCGCTCGGTGCGCCGGCTGAAGGATGGCGAGACGGTCGACGATCTCTTCGCCTTCCTGACCTGCCCGCCGAATGCCGAGGTCGGCGCCATCCATCCCAAGGCGATGCCGGTGATCCTCGACGCGCCCGAGGCCTGGGCGCTCTGGCTCACCGCCCCGGCGCCCGAGGCGCTGGCGCTGCAGCGCCAGCTGCCCGACGGCGCGCTCCAGCAGGTCGCCTGAGCGGCCCCGGCCGGGGGGTGTTCGATCGCAAAATCGCACAGAACCTGGTGATTTGTGCGAAAATCAGAAACGTCGGTGTCATGTCGGTGCGAAATCGGTGTGCAATCGGTGCCAAATCGGCAGGCCGATTTCGCCCTGCCGTCAGCCCCTTAGCCGCGCCGCTGCGCCGCCGCCCGCTGCCCGCTCACGGTCTGGCTGGTCGAGAGCATCTCGGGGTCGAGCTTCAGCTCGATCACCGCCAGCTTGCCGGTGGCGCGCGCCCGCTCGAAGGCCTCCGGGAAGGCCTCGCCCTCCGTCACCGTCTCGCCGTGCCCGCCGTAAGCCCTTGCCAGCGCAGCGAAATCCGGGTTCGCCAGATCGGTTCCGGAAACCCGGCCGGGGTATTCCCGCTCCTGGTGCATGCGGATCGTGCCATAGCGGCCGTTGTTCGCCACCACCACGATCACCGCCGCGCCATATTGGGCCGCTGTCGACAACTCATTGAGAGTCATCTGAAAATCACCGTCGCCGGCCCAGCAGATCACGACCCGCTCGGGGTGTTCCAGCTTGGCCGAGACCGCCGCCGGAAAACCGTAGCCCATGCTGCCCGAGGTCGGCGCAAGCTGCGTGCCATAGCGCCGGAAGCGGTAGTAACGGTGCAGAAAGGCAGCGAAATTTCCCGCGCCATTGGTCAGGATCGCATCCTCCGGCAGATGCTCTGCCAGCCAGCCGACGACCCGCTCCAGCTTCACCGCGCCGGGCGTCTCCTGCGGGCGCTGCCAGGTCTCGTACTCCGCCCGCGCCGCCGAAACCCAGCCGGCCCATTCCGGTTTTGCCTGCACGTTCAACCACTTGAGCGCCGCCACCATGTCCGGCGCGGTCGCCGCCACCGCCAGATCCGGCCGGAACACCGCGCCGAGTTCGTCGGGGTCGGGGTGAACATGGATCAACTGCGGCAGGGCCCCGCCGGGGCTCAGCAGCTCATAGCCGCCGGTCGCGATATCGCCCAGGCGCGAGCCCAGAACCAGCAGGCAGTCGGCGGCCTTAAGCCTTTGTCCCAGCTTCGGATTCATCCCCACGCCAAGGTCGCCGACGAACTGCGGATGGGCATTGTCCATGCGGTCCTGGCGGCGGAAGGTGACCGCCACCGGTAGCCCCGCCGCCGTCGCGAAATCCGCCAGGTCCGCCGCCGCCGCCGCCGACCACTGCGAGCCGCCGACCACCACCAGCGGCCGCTCCGCCCGGCTGAGCGCCGCGGCCACCGCCGCCGCTTGCTCGCCGCTTACCCGGCCC
>JAKAJW010000300.1 GCA_021813645.1 Pseudomonadota bacterium
ATCGCGGCCGTCACCGGGCGGCAGTTTCTGGCCCTCAAGGCCTATTTCGACTGCAACCCGCCGTCGAAGCTGCATTGGAGCTATCAGCTGTTCCGGGCCAAGCTGAAGCCCGGCACGAAAGAGGCGCTGCCGAAGCCAGACGACTACGCCGAGATGAAGGTCAACCCTGCGGACAACGCGGAAAACCTCCCGGCTGAGTATTTCGAGGTGCTGGCCTCCATGTCCGCAGCGCAGCGACTGCGCTTCGAGGCCGGGGAATGGGCCAGCGAGGTCGTTGGCGCGCTTTGGGCCTTGGAGGACAGGACGGCGCCGGATGGCCGCCGGATGCCCGGAATTGACGCTCTGCGCGTCACGTCGCTGCCTCTGGTGCGCAGGCTGGTGGTCGCGGTTGACCCGTCAGGCACGCGCGGCGACGACAGGGCGGACGATGTGGGGATCGTGGTCGCCGCGCTTTGCGAGGACGGCCACGCCTACATTCTGGCCGACCTGACGTGCAATGAGGGTCCGGCTGGCTGGGGCCTTCGCGCGGTCGAGGCATATCACGCCTACGGCGCCGATCGGCTGATCGCCGAGCGGAACTTCGGCGGCGCGATGGTCGAGCATGTGATCCGCTCGATCGACGACAAGGTGTCTTTCCGCGAGGTCGTGGCGAGCCGCGGGAAGGCTGCGCGGGCCGAGCCGGTCGCGGCGCTTTACGAACAGGGTCTGGTCCATCACGTCGGGGTGTTTCCCGATCTCGAGGACCAGATGTGCAACTTCACCTCGGCCGGGTTCATCGGCTCCGGCTCACCTGACCGCGCCGATGCGATGGTCTGGGCTATCACTGAACTCATGCTGCCGGAGCTGGTGCCGCAACAGCGCCGCCTTGCGATAGGATAGGCCGCCGATGGCGCTGACAGACTTCTTCAAGCGCCGCAGGGCTGGGCGGCCGCCCCAGGAGCCGCAGCGCGACACAAAGCCCTATCCCCAGCTTTACCAGCTGGGCACGGGCGTGCGCGTCAGCGATCGGCGGTCCCTGCCCAAGCTGACGCCGCGCAACCTGCGCTATTTCGCCAAGACGCCGATTGCGCGCCGGGCGATCAACTCGATCAAGAACCCGGTCGCCATGCTCGACTGGGAGGTTGTGCCGCTCAAGGGGGTGACGGAGACGCCGGAACTTGCCCGGCAGATCGAGGTGGTCACAAACTGCCTTGCGCACCCGAACCACGACGACAGCTTCCGGTCGCTGGTCGAGCAGGTGATCGAGGACATCCTGTGCGGCGGCGGGGCCATTGAGCAGCAAGTCGGCGGCGATCCGATCCGCCCGCTGTGGCTCTGGCCGGTGGACGGGCTGACGATCCAGGTCTACCCCGGCTGGACCGGCGCACCGAACGAGGCGCGCTATGCCCAGTCGATCGGCTTTGGCACCTACAGCGGGTCGAACCAGACGATCGACCTGCGCAACGACGAAATCATCTACATCCGGCCGAACCCCACCACGGCCAGCCCGTTCGGTGTCGGCCCGCTGGAGATCGCGTTCGACTGGGTGTCGCGCTTCTTGAGCGTGGGGGAATACACCGGCAACCTCGCCAGCAATCAGCGCCCGTCGATCGTGATCGACCTGGGCGACGTGACCGAAGAGGAAGTGCAGACCTTCCGCGGCTATTGGCAGAACGAGGTCGAGGGGCAGGGCCGGGTGCCGATTGTCGGGTTCCCCGGCGCACCGGGCGACAAGGCTTCGCGCGGCATCGGCATCAACCGGCTCTATCCCGAAGGCGACGACGGGATGTATCTGAAATATCAGGAGTTCCTGATCCGGGTGATTGCCACCGCGTTCGACATCTCGCCGCAGAACCTGTCGGTTGAGGCGGACGTGAACCGCAACACGGCCGAGGTATCCGAGGATCGCGACTGGGACGCGGCCATCAAGCCGATGGCGCACCTGCTGGCCGAGCACCTGACCCGCGAAGCGATCCACGGCCTACTGGGCTTTTCGCAGCTGCGGTTCAGGTTCGTCGGGCTGGATCGCGAGGACGAGCAGGCGACGGCCAAGGTCTACGAGACCTATTTCCGGTCGAACCTGCTGACCCCGAACGAGCAGCGCGAACGGCTCGGGCTGCCTCCGATGGAAGGCCAGTGGGGCGACATGACCTATGCCGATGTGCAGGTCGCCATCGCTGCCGCGCGCGGCGCGAAGGTGGTCGAGGACGCGGCTCTGGAAAAGGACGGCGACGATGGCGCGACGCCAGCACAAGAGCCCGGAGACGATCCGGGTAATCAGCCCGGAACCGGACGAAAGCCTGGCGCCGGGCGGCGAAAAGGGGCCGGAAATGCCCCTCAGCAACGCGCTCGCCGCTGAATTTCTGAGGCTATCGGCGGAAAGCCGACACGACAGCGCGGGGCGGATCGACGCCCTGCGCCGCCGCATTGACGACCTGCGCAACGCCGTGCCCCACGCGCTGCCCGATCTGCCGGACGATCTGGCGGAGCGGCTGACGGGGCTCCTGTCTGACCTCTAGGGGGCACATCATGTCCATCGACCTGCATACCGTCTCTCTCGTCGCGGGCACGACCCCGCTGCGCTCCAACGCCCTGTTCGTCGGCGCGATGACCGTCTCGAATGCCGTCGGCTCGGCCGCGGGCGCGTCGGTCACCGTGTCGGTTGCCGCGCCTGCGGGCAAGGCGTTCCCCGGCTCGGCCTACAAGGTCGTGGCGACCCCGAACCAGGACGCCGTGGCCTTTGTCACCGGCAAGAGCGCGTCGGGCTTCACGCTGACCCTGAACCCGCGGCTGGCGGCGAACACGCTGGCGGCGGGCACCGTCGACCTGATGATCATCGCCTGAGGCTGCCATGACGATCCTCGCCAAGCTGGACAAGGAGGCGCGCGACGCGCTGCCGGAGGATCAGTTCGCCGTGCCGGGCAAGCGCAAGCTCCCGATCAACGACGAGCGGCACGTCCGGCTGGCGTGGGATATGGTCGAGCGCACTCAAGGGCTGACCGACGAAGAGCGCAGCACGGCGCGGCACCGCATCCTGCAGCGCGCGAAAGACCTCGGCATCGACACG
>JAKAJW010000245.1 GCA_021813645.1 Pseudomonadota bacterium
TTCCGATCTCCGACGGCATGGGCCATCTGATGCGCCCGGCCCGGGTAGGTCGAGAGGATGAGGGCAAGGCTCCGCTCCGCGGCCGGCGTGGCGGCGAGGCGTCGCCAGCCGGCCACGCGGGCGGCGGTGCGGGCGACCTGCGCCGGGTCGGCGCGGTGGACGAAGCGGGAATATTGCAGCTCTGGGTCGTGCGGGGTCGGCGCCTTGAAGCTGACGGCGCCGGCGAAGAGGCGGCCGTCGACTTCGGGCAGCACGACATGCATGGCGAGGTCGGCGGGCGACAGGCCACGCTCCGAGGCGGCCCAGTCCCGGCGCCGGGCGGTGGAGAGCGCGACCTGGAAGACCGGGACGCCGGGCCCGTCGAGCGGGGAGGTGCCGTCGGTTCCCTGAGCCGAGAAGGCGGTCGCGTTGACGATAGCGTCCGGGGGATGTGCGGCGAGCAGCGTGGCCACCTGCCCGGCGGCCCCGGGCGCCTTCAGCGAGGGGGCGAAGAGGCCATAGGCGGCGAAGCCCGCGGCCTCCAGCGCCGCAATTAGGGCATCGACCGGCCCGAGGTCGGCCGCCGTCAGGTAGGCCCGATAGAAAACCACGGTAGCGGCCGGCCGTCCGTCTTGCGGCAAGTCGGAGACGACGCCCCGGCCGGGCAGGTAGAGCCCGATCTCGGGGACGCTCTTCGCCCCGGCGACCGGTCCGGCGTAGAGTCCGGCCGCCAGCGCGAGCTGGGCGAGCGCCGCCTGGGCCGCGACGGCCCCGCCGGCGTCGCAGAGCGCGGCGAGGCGGCGGAGAGTGGAGACCGGGAGGGTCGACAGAGTGTCGAGCGCAGGATCCTCCCGGCCGTCCGCGGGCAGGACGGCCAGCGCGATGCCCCGCCGCTGGGCGAGGTCGCGGAGTGTGGCGAGCCCGTAGCTCCAGTAGGCCTCGCCGCCGATCAGGCGGACAAGGACGGCGCGGGCACCGGCAAGCGTCCGCTCGGCATAGGTGTCGACCGAGAGAGGGTGGCGAAGGGCGACGAGATTGGCCAGACGCAACGGTGGCAGCGGGCTGCCCGCCGCCTTCGCCCGGTGCCAGCCTGCTGCGAAGGCGCCGAGGTCGCTGTCGGAGAACGAGAGCACCACGAGGTCGGCCGGATCCTGGCCGAGATCCTGCGGGGTCTCGGTTTCCTCCAGTCCATGGCTCTCGCGGAAGACGACGTGCACCGGCGCCGGGCCTCCTGTCAGGCGCCGAGGGCGGCGCGGATTCGGGGCGCGTCGACGTCGCCCCTCTCCGCGATCACCACCAGATGCGAGCGGCGCGGCCGGTCGCCCCAGGGTCGGTCGAACTGGCAGCGGACGCGGGCGCCGACCGCCTGCACCAGAAGCCGCATCGGCTTGCCGGCGAGCGCGACATAGCCTTTCACCCGCAGGATGTTCTGCTCGGCGGCGAGTCGGGCGATGGCGGCGACCAGCGCCTCCTGGCTCGCCTGCTCCGGCAGGTCCACCACGATCGTGTCGAAGTCGTCGTGCTCGTGGTCGTCCATCCCGTCGTGATGCGAGGGACGGGCGGCGATGTCGTCCTCGGCAGCCGAGTTGAGGCCGAGGATCACCGCCGGGTCCACCTGCCCCTCGCTCACCGGCACCATCGGCACCCGGCGCGGCGCCTCGGCCTCGATGGCGGCCCGGGCGGCGGCGAGGCCCGTTTCGCCGGCCAGATCGGCTTTGGTCAGCAGTACGAGGTCGGCGCAGGCGATCTGGTCCTCGAACACCTCGGCCAGCGGCGTGTCGTGATCAAGGCTCTCGTCGCCCTCGCGCTGAGCCTGCACCGCGGCCGGATCGGGAGCGAAGCGGCCGGCGGCGACGGCCTCGGCGTCGGCAAGCGCGATTACGCCGTCCACGGTGATGCGCGAGCGGATCGCGGGCCAGTCGAAGGCCTTCAGGAGCGGCTTCGGGAGGGCGAGGCCCGATGTCTCGATCAGGATATGGTCTGGCTTCTCGGGGAGCGCGAGAAGCGCCTCCATCGTCGGCAGGAACTCGTCGGCGACGGTGCAGCAGATGCAGCCGTTGGCAAGCTCGACGATGTTCTCGGCCGGGCAGTTCTCGTCGGCGCAGCCCTTGAGGATCTCGCCGTCCACCCCCTGGCTGCCGAACTCGTTCACCAGCACGGCGAGGCGCCGCCCGCCGGGGTTCTGCATCAGGTGGCGGATCAGCGTCGTCTTGCCGGAGCCGAGGAAGCCGGTGACGACGGTGACGGGGATCTTGGACAGGTCGCTCATGGGACGGGCTCCAGCGGGGGGATGCGGGCGATGGACTGCTTGCGGAAGATCACAGGACGCTCGCGCCAGGGCACGAGGCCGTCGGCGGTGCGGGCATAGGCGCCGGCGCCGGCGAGGATATCGGGCGCGTCCTCGGGCGACAGGCGGCCGTAGACATAGGTCCAGCGGCCGGGCGCGGAGAGCGCGACGGCGGCGCCTGTGTTGCAGGCGGACAGGCATTCGACCGGGCGGATCGTCACGCCTTCAGGGCAGCCGCCGGCCTCCAGCGCGGCCAGAAGCCGCGCGCCGGGGCATTCCATGCCCGCGACGGGTTCCTGTCCGGCGCGGCAGGTGATGCAGACATGGAGCGTCGTGCTCATCCGGTCCTCTCGGGGACGGGGCGGGGCGCGATGAGCGACGTGGGCGGCCCTGCGGTCGCATCACCGTCGGTCACGGCACACCCCGGCCGTCCGTTCAGTCTTGCCGCTGGCAGGTCTCCCGGCTTACGGATGTGGGCGCCTGGCCCCGCGGCCGCCCGCCTTCCCGGCCCATCGGGCCAGTGGCATCGGGCGACCTCTCCGGTCACGGTCGCGGGGGCGGCTGCGCCTCGGGGGGTTCCCTGGTCGCATTCCCTCTTCAGCCCGACGCAAGTCGGGCACCAGCGTGGCGTCAGGTGTGGCAGGATGCCGGGCGTTGTCAAGGACGAGGAGCGACGCAATGGACCGGAAACCCGTCAGCGACGAGGACCACTCCGCCAAGAAGGCGAAGATCAAGGCCGCGCGGGACCGGATGATGGCGGGCAAGACCAAGGAGCGGGGGCTCATCATCGTCCATACCGGGTCGGGGAAGGGCAAATCCTCCTCCGGCTTCGGGATGATCCTGCGCTGCATCGCGCATGGCATGCCCTGCGCGGTGGTGCAGTTCATCAAGGGCGCCTGGGACACCGGCGAGCGGCGGCTGCTGACGGAGCATTTTGGCGATCTCTGCCAGTTCCACGCGATGGGCGAGGGCTTCACCTGGGAGACCCAGGACCGCGCCCGCGACATCACCGCGGCGGAGGCGGGGTGGAAGAAGGCCAAGGTGCTGATCCGCGACCCGTCGATACGGATGGTGCTGCTCGACGAGATCAACATCGCGCTGCGCTACGAATACCTCGACCTCGACGCGGTACTGGCCTTCCTGCGCGAGGAAAAGCCGGCGATGACGCATGTGGTGCTGACCGGGCGCAACGCGGCGGAGAAGCTGATCGAGGCGGCGGATCTGGTGACCGAGATGACGCTGGTGAAGCACCCGTTCCGGTCGGGCGTGAAGGCGCAGGCGGGGGTGGAATTCTGACGGCGGGCGAGGGCGGCGGGCGGGGCAGGCCGGGGGCGCTGGCCCCGGACCCCCGGGATATTTGTGAACAGATGAAGGCGGTGAGGGGCTGGGGGACGCGATGCCGGCGCTGATGATCCAGGGCTGCGGCTCCAACGTCGGCAAGTCGATGCTCGTCGCGGGGCTTTGCCGCGCGGCGCGCCGGCGGGGTTTGCGGGTTGCGCCGTTCAAGCCGCAGAACATGTCGAACAATGCGGCGGTGACGGTGGACGGCGGCGAGATCGGCCGCGCGCAGGCGCTGCAGGCACTGGCGGCGGGGCTGGAGCCGGTGACGGACATGAACCCGGTCCTGCTGAAGCCCGAGACGGACGTGGGTGCGCAGGTCGTGGTGCAGGGACGCCGCGTCGCGACGCTGCGGGCGCGGGACTATGCGGCGCGGAAGCCCGCGCTGATGGCGCCGGTGCTGGAGTCCTTCGGCCGGCTCGCCGCGGGCCATGACCTCGTCATCGTCGAGGGGGCGGGCAGCCCGGCAGAGGTAAACCTGCGCGCGGGCGACATCGCCAACATGGGCTTTGCCCGGGCGGCCGGCGTTCCGGTGGTGCTGGCGGGCGACATCGACCGCGGCGGGGTGATCGCGCAGATCGTGGGCACGCAGGCCGTGCTCGACCCGGAGGACGCCGCGCTCGTGGCGGGGTTCCTGATCAACAAGTTCCGCGGCGATCCCCGGTTTTTCGACGACGGCTACCGGCTGATCGAGGCCCGCACCGGCTGGCGCGGCTTCGGCGTCCTGCCCTGGTTCGCGGGCGCCGCGCGCCTTCCCGCCGAGGACGCGCTCGACTTGCGCCGCGACATCGGGGGCGGGCCGTTTCGCGTCATCTGCCTGGCGCTGTCGCGGATCGCGAATTTCGACGATCTCGATCCGCTGGCAGCGGAGCCGGGGCTGAGCGTGACGATGCTGCGCCCCGGCGACGCGCTGCCGGGAGACACCGGCCTCGTGATCCTGCCGGGTTCGAAGTCGACGCGGGGCGATCTCGCCTTCCTCCGCGCCCAGGGCTGGGACGTCGATATCGCCGCGCACCGGCGGCGGGGCGGTGCCGTCCTCGGCATCTGCGGCGGCTACCAGATGCTCGGGACGCGGATCTCCGATCCCGACGGCATCGAGGGGCCGGCGGGCGACAGCCCGGGCCTCGGCCTGCTTGCGGTGGAGACGGTGATGGGCGGCGACAAGACCCTCACCCGGACCGCCGCGCGGCACGAGGCGACGGGGGCGGATTTCGACGGCTACGAGATCCACATCGGCCGCAGCGCGGGCCCCGACTGCGACCGGCCCTTCGCCCGGATCGCCGGAGTGCCGGAGGGCGCGGTCTCGGCCGACGGCCGGGTGATGGGCAGCTACCTGCACGGCATGTTCGCCGACGACGGCTTTCGCCGAGCGTTCCTTGCCGGGCTTGGCGCGCCGATCTCGGGCCTCGGCTTTCGGGCGGGGGTGGAGGAGACGCTCGACGCGCTGGCCGATCATCTGGAGGCGCATCTCGACGTGGCGGGCCTGCTGGCGCTCGCCCGCTGAGGCTCAGCGGATTTCCCAGCCGGTGGTCTGGTTCTCCTGCCAGCCGTTGCGGTGGAGGAGCGGGGTGTCGTCGCTGAAGGCAGGCCAGCCGAGGCAGAGATAGGCGGCGAACTCCCAGCCCTCGGGCACCTCGAACAGCGCCTCCATCCGCCGGGGCTCGACGATCGAGACCATTCCGAGGCCGAGGTTCTCGGCCCGCGCGGCGAGCCAGAGCGTGTGGATCGCCATGGCGGTGGACTGGCGCAGGGTCTCCGGCATGGTCTGGCGGCCGAGGCCGTGGCCCTCGGCCGGATCGGTGACGGTGAAGACGGCGAACTGGACCGGCGCCGCCTCCAGCCCGGCCAGCTTCAGCCTGGCGTAGGTCTCGGCCTGGTCGCCGGAATAGAGCGCGGCCGCCGCGCCATTGCAGCGGGCGAACTCCACCCGGACGGCAGCGCGCAGGCCGGCATCTTCGACGCGGAAGATCCGCCAGGGCCGGGCGTTGCCGACCGAGGGGGCGCGGTCCACCGCGGCGGCGAGGCGGCGCAGCGTCTCGTCCGGGATCGGGTCGCGCCGGAAGTGGCGGACATCGCGGCGCCAGTGGAGGACGCGGGCCAGCGCCTCGGCCTCGGCGCTGGCGAAGGTCTCAGGGCCCTTGAGGGCCTCGGCAAGCCGGTCCCATTCCGCCTCGCTGCCCGGCAGGCCGAGGCGCAGCCAGTCCGGCCGGGCCGGGAAGGTGCGGGACCAGATCCGGTGGCGGGCGAGACGGGCCTGTGCGGCCGCCCCCTCCGGCGTGCGGTAGAGGCGGAAGAGGCCGGTGCCGCCGACAAGCACCCAACCGGCCGCCGCGACCAGCGCATCGAGCCGCGGGGCCTCGCCGGCGAGGCGCTTGCGGGTTGCCTCGGCCCAGGCGCGGTCGGAAAGCGCGCGTCGGCCGATTTCCAGCGCCGGGCCGGAGACGGCCCAGGGGCCGGCGCGCTCGGCGAGGGCGGCGATGTCGGCGGCGGGGCCGATGGCGAAGCCGAGGCGAAGCCCGGCAAGGCCCCAGAACTTGCCGAAGGAGCGCAGCACGATCAGGCCCAGCTGGCCGCAGGCCGCGGCGAGCGAGGTTGCCGGCTCGGGGTCGGCAAAGCTCTCGTCGACCACCAGCCGGCCCACCTTCGGCAGGAGGGCGAGCAGGTCCTCCGGCGCGGTGATGCGGCCATCCGGGTTGTTCGGGTTGACCAGCACGGCAAGGTCGGCCCCGGCGAGTTCCTCGGGCCGGGTGACCTCCTCGACCGCCCATCCGGCCGTGCGCAGGGCTGCGGCGTGTTCGTTGTAGGTGGGCGCCAGCACGCGGGCCCGGCCCGGTGCGGCCAGGCCGGGAATGAGCTGGATCGCCGCCTGCGCGCCGGCCAGCGCCGCCATCGGCGCTTCGGTTCCCCAGGCTTCGCGCGCCGCCGCGATCAGCCCGGCGAGGGCGCGCCTGGTCGGCAGCGCGGTCCAGGCCTCGGGGGGGAGGGGCGGCACGGGCCAGGGCTGGCGGTTGATCCCGGTCGAGAGGTCGATCCAGTCGGCGGCGGTGCCGCCAAAGCCCGCCATCGCCTCGTCCAGGTTGCCGCCGTGGTCGCGCATCGTCCCCTCACACTGCCGCGGCGGCGAGGAGGAGCAGCGCCGCCGAGGCAACCAGCGCCCGGCGGTAAAGCGCAAGTGCGGCGAAAATGCCAGCCGAATCCGGGTCGGCCCCGGAGGCGTTCACCCATGGCTCGGGCGAGAGGCGGTCGCCGTAGACCCTCGGGCCGGACAGCCGGATGCCGAGGCCGCCGGCCATCGCCGCCTCCGGCCAGCCGGCATTGGGCGAGCGGTGATAGCCAGCGTCGCGCCGGATGCAGGCGAGCGATCGTGCGGGTCGCGGCGACACGGCGGCGAAGAGGAGCGCGCAGAGCCGTGCCGGGATCAGGTTCGCCACGTCGTCGATCCGGGCCGCGGCCCAGCCGAAGGCCTCGTGCCGGGGCGTGCGGTGGCCGATCATCGAGTCGAGCGTGTTCACCGCCTTGTAGCCTGCGATCCCGGGCAGGCCGAGGAGCGCGCCCCAGAACAGCGGCGCCACGATACCGTCCGATGCGTTCTCGGCCAGGCTTTCGATCGCCGCCCGCGCGACGCCGGGCTCGTCGAGCCGGTCGGGGTCCCGCCCGACGATCATCGAGACGGCCCGCCGCGCCCCGGCCAGGTCGCCCTTTGCGAGCGGGGCGGCGACCCGGGCGACATGGTCGGAGAGCGAGCGTGCAGCCACGAGCGGCCAGGCCAGGACCCCGGCGAGGAGGAGGCCCTCCCAGCTTCGCGGCAGCAGCGAGGCGACAGCTGCCGTTACACCGACGGTCAGCCCGATCGTCACCAGTGCCGCGGCCAGGCCCGCTGCCCGGTCGCGCGCCGGGTGGACGCCGCCGGAGTTCCAGGCCCGGTCAAGCGCGGCGATCAGCGCGCCGATCCAGGTCACCGGATGGCCGATGCACCGGAACAGCGTGTCCGGCCAGCCAAGGCCCCAGTCGACCGCCAGTGCAATCGCCATCGCTGCCGCCATGCTCATCCTTCGCCTCCGGTCCGGAACCGAAGGATATGGCGGAAGCCGGCCTCGCGAAGGGCGGAAGGCGCCATTTCGGGCACCGTTCCCGGCGCGAAGATCAGCCCGCGCGCCGCGCCGGTATGGGCAATGACGAAGCCGAGCGCCCCGGTCTCCCGGGCGAGGGCCTCCGTCGGATCGGCCTCGGGGCCGCGCAGGGCGAGGGTGCGGCGGGCGGAGGCGCTGGCAAGCGCCGCGGCCGCTGCGAGGCGTGCGCAGGCCACCGGCCAGGCGGCCGCGAGATCGGCGATGTCGGGAAAGCGCAGGTCGGCCGGATCGGTGCGCCGCATCGGGCCGAGGAAGCCGCCGAGGACCTCCATCCGCGGTGGCGCGGGCAGGCGGCGGAGGACAATGCCCTCGCGCGAGGCCCAGAGCAGGCGGCCGGGGGCCGGAAACATCAGCGGGTCCACCGCCCCTTCGGAGGTTAGGCAGGCCCGAACAATGTCGGCGGCGTCGCCGCAGCCCGCCGCCCGCGCCAGCGCCACCCGCGCCGCGGTGGAGGCTCCGGCGCCGCCGCCCGCGGGCATGTCGAGGCGGAGCACGAAGCGCCCGGACGGGTCCTGCCCGAGGCTTCGCAGGAAGCGCGCCGCGCCAGATCGGGTCAGCACGTGCGGTCCCGGCTGGTGCAGCGCGAAGGGTCCGGGGAGACGGCAGGCGCCAGCACGGAGCGTCGGGCAGGGCAGGGTGACCAGCGCAACCGGACCATCGGAACCGAGACGGCCCTGAAGGAGCTCTCCGAAATGCCCGGCGACGGCGATCTTCCGGGCGGTCACGTCAGGCTCCGGTTGACGAAGCCGACGGACCAGGCACCACCGGGCAGCGCCAGCAGCGACGTTGCCGACAGCGGTGCGACCTCGAAGGCCAGCCCCGCCTCGGGCGCGGCGAGCGCCAGACCCAGCGCGGCGCGGACCGTGCCCGCGTGAGCGACGACGACCGTCGTTCCCCCCGTGGTCAGCGCGGACAGCGCGAGTCCGGTGCGGGAGACGAGGTCGAGAAAGCTCTCGCCGCCGGGCGGGCGTTGAGCGGCAAGCGCGTCCCGCCCGAGCGGGCCGAGGTCCGGCAGGTCTTCCGGCGGAAGGCCTTCCCACGCGCCGAAATCCTGCTCCCACAGCCGGGGATCGGCAGTTGCCGCGACACCGGGAAAGAGCGCCTCCGCCGTCTCGCGGCAGCGCTGCGCCGGGCTCGTGACGAGCCGCAGCGGGCCGGCGACAAGCGTGGCCAGCGTCTCCCGCGCCCGGGCGATCGCCTCGGCGCCGGGAAGGCGGGCGGGCGGGTCTCTTCGCCCGGCGAGCCGGCCGCCGGCGTCGGTGGGCGCATGGCGGATGAGAATCAGCCTCGTCGACTCCGGTGCCGGCACGGTCGGCTTTCTCCCTTTTCCTCTGCCCGAAATGATGTTTTGTGCTGCCCGTAGAGGAGAGGCGGCGTGATCCTACTCATTACCGGCGGTGCGCGCTCGGGCAAGAGCGCCTATGCGGAAGCGCGGGTGCTCGCCCTTGCCGCCTCGATGAGCGCCCGCCCGTGCTACATCGCCACCGCCGAGGTCCATGACGCGGAGATGGCGGCGCGGATCGCCGCCCATCGCGAGCGTCGGGGGGGCGGATGGCTGGAGCTTGAGGAGCCGATGGAGCTTGCCCGTGTGCTGGACGGGACGGACGGGGCCGGCCCGCGCCTTGTCGATTGCGTGACGCTCTGGCTCACCAACCTGCTGCTGGCCGGTCGGGACTGGCGGGCGGAGGCGGCTGCGCTGGTCGAGGCGCTGCCAGCGCAGCGGAGCCCTGTTATTTTCGTGACGAACGAGGTCGGGATGGGGATCGTGCCCGACAATGCGCTGGCGCGGGCCTTCCGCGACGCCGCGGGCACGGTGAACCAGGCCCTCGCCGCCGCCGCTGACGAGGTGCAGCTCGTCGTCTCCGGCCTGCCGATGAAGGTGAAGTGATGTCCGGACCGCTCCTGCCCGCCGCGTCCTTTGCCGAGCTGCGCGGCCGCCTCCGCGGCCTGCCCGCCGCCGATCCGGCGAGCATCGCCGCGGCCCGCGCGCGGCAGGACAATCTCACCAAGCCACCGGGCGCGCTTGGCCGGCTGGAGGAGCTGGCGATCTTCATGGCCGGCTGGCAGCGGACCGACCGGCCGCGGATCGGGCGCGCCCAGGCCGTGGTCTTCGCCGGAAACCACGGCATCTGCGCCCAGGGCGTCAATCCCTTTCCGCAGGAGGTGACGGCGCAGATGGTGGCGAACTTCGCCGCCGGCGGCGCGGCGATCAACCAGCTTTGCCGGGTGAGCGGGGCGGAGCTGTCCATCGTCGCGCTGGACCTCGACCGGCCGACTCGGGATTTCACGCAAGGACCCGCGATGACCGAGGCCGAGGTCCTCGACGCGATGGCCCGAGGCGCCGAGGCGGTCGATCCGGGCGCATCGGTTCTGCTTCTCGGCGAGATGGGGATCGGCAATTCCACTGTCGCCGCCGCGCTGGCCCGGGCTGCCTTTGGCGGGTCCGCCTGGGACTGGGTTGGCCCGGGCACCGGTGCGGATGCCGACAAGATCGCCCGCAAGGCCGCGGTGATCGAGGCCGGAGTGGAGCGCAACGACGCCGCCCTCGGCGATCCGCTCGCGATCCTCGCGGCCTTCGGCGGGCGCGAGCAGGCGGCGATCTGCGGGGCGCTGCTGGCGGCGCGTGCTGCGCGGGTGCCGGTCCTGCTCGACGGGTTCATCTGTACGGCGGCCGCGGCCGTGCTTTCGCCGCTCGGAGTCGGCGCGCTCGACCATTGCCTCGTCGGGCATACGAGCGCGGAGCCGGGGCACCGGCGGCTCCTGTCGGCGATCGGCAAGAAGGCCATTCTCGATCTGGGGATGCGCCTCGGGGAAGGATCGGGCGCCGCGGTGGCGCTGGGTATCCTGCGGGCCGCGCTCGAGGCGCACAACGGCATGGCGACCTTTGACGAAGCCGGGATCTCGGCCGGATGAGCGCCGGCTGGGCCAGGTCCCGCGTGGCCGAGCTGCGGCTGGCGCTGATGCTGCTGACGCGGCTGCCGGCCGGACGCCTCGATCCGACGCCGGCGCTTCCGGCCGCGGCCTGGGCCTATCCGGTCGCGGGCGCTGTGGCGGGCCTGCTTGCCGGCCTCGTCTTCCTTGCGGCCCGCGGCCTTGGTCTGCCGCCGATGCCGTGCGCCATCCTCGCCGTGATGGCCGGGGCCGTCGTGACGGGAGGGATGCACGATGACGGACTTGCCGACCTCGCCGACGGCTTTGGCGGCGGCGCCACCCGCGAGCGCAAGCTGGAGATCATGCACGACAGCCGGGTGGGAAGCTATGGCGTAATCGCGCTCTCGCTCGCCCTCCTCCTCCGGGTGACCCTTCTTGCGGAGGTGCTGCCGGGGCACCAGCCGCTCCTGCTGCTCGCCGGCATTGGGGCGCTGAGCCGAGCGCCGCTTCCGGCGCTGATGCGCGTCCTGCCCTCGGCCCGGGCCGAGGGTCTCGGCCGTTCGGCTTCGATACTGATTGCGCCCGGGTCGGTTGCCGCCGCCGCGCTCATCGGTCTTGCCATTGCAATCGTCTGCCTGCCGGCCACGCTCGCCCCGGTCCTTGCGACCGTCCTTGCCGTCGGCCTGACCGGCGCGCTGGCCCGCCGCCAGATCGGCGGCTTCACCGGCGACGTGCTCGGCGCGGCGCAGGTCGCCGCCGAGCTGGCCGCCCTGCTTGCGCTTGCCGCGGGCTGAAGGGCGAGTATTTCCGTTGACGGCACGCTGACCCGCCTTCTATGCAGATGTCGATGGTTCCCCTCGGGGATGAAAAGGGAATGCGGTGAGGGCTCTGCCCGATGCCGCGGCTGCCCCCGCAACTGTAAGTGGAGGGTCCGTTCCAATATGCCACTGGCCAGCGGGCCGGGAAGGCGGAGCGGGCAAAGAACCCCACGAGCCAGGAGACCTGCCATCACGGACGTCAGAGCAGGAACATCGGGCGGGGTGCCCCGGTGGGTCTGGACCGGAAGAGCGGTTCGGCAGTCTTCGCTGTGACACTGGACGTCAACGGCAGGAGACCCTCATGCCATCCGCCATCGCGAAGCTCTTCCACGAGACAAGTCCGCAGGTGCGCCCGCGCCTTATCACCGTCTCCTCGCTGCTAGCCGTTCTGAACCTCGGTGGCTGGGCCTGGGCCTTCGCGGCCTTCGACGGCAATGCCGGCCTTCTCGGCGTCGCGCTTGTCACTTACGGGCTGGGGCTGCGCCATGCGGTCGACGCCGATCACATTGCGGCTATCGACAACGTGACCCGCAAGCTGATGCAGATGGGCCAGCGCCCGGTCGCGGTGGGGTTCTTCTTCGCGCTCGGCCATTCCACCGTCGTGATCATCGCGGCCGGCGCGGTTGCGGTCGCGGCGACGCTGCTGGACGGCTTCGGCTCGATCCAGAGCGTCTCGGGCGTCGTCAGCACCGTGGTCTCGGCGTTCTTCCTGCTGGCGATCGCGGCGATGAACATCGTCATCTTCCTGTCGATCTGGCGCAGCTACCGCCGGATCCGCGCGGGCGGCAGCTATGTGGAGGAGGATCTCGACCTGCTGCTCAACAACCGCGGCTTCCTCTCCCGCCTGCTGCGCCCGGTGTTCCGGCTGGTCACCAAGAGCTGGCACATGTTCCCGCTCGGCTTCCTTTTCGGGCTGAGCTTCGACACCGCGACCGAGGTCGCAGTGTTCGGCGTTTCGGCCGCACAGGCGGCCAAGGGAATATCGATCGAGGCGGTCCTGGTCTTCCCGGTACTGTTCGCCGCGGGCATGTCGCTGGTCGATACGACGGACGGGGTCCTGATGCTTGGCGCTTACGACTGGGCCTTCATCAAGCCGATGCGCAAGCTCTACTACAACATGACGATCACCATCGTCTCGATCCTGGTCGCGCTCCTCATCGGCGGGATCGAGGCACTGGGTCTGCTGGGCAGCCAACTCGGGCTGAAAGGCGCCCTCTGGGATGCAATCGCGGACCTGGGTGGCAATTTCAACAGCCTCGGGTTCCTGATCATCGGGCTTTTCGTCGTGGCCTGGGCTCTGTCCTACGTCATCTACAAGGCAAAGGGCCTCGACGCGGTGGAAGTGGTCCGCGACTGATCAGTTGGGATGGCCGTCACCGCCGCTCGCCGCCATCATCGCCGGCACGGCGGTATTGGCCTGGTCTGGTCCCGCAAGGTGGTGATCGTGCGTCGGCGTGTCGGAATAGCCGGACGTTGGGGTGCGCTACTGATGAATTGCGCGACTGCCTTCCTCATGGCTTGGTTCATCATCCGGGCAGCAGAGAACCTGTCTGGTTAGGGATGATGGCTGCCTGCGTGCTCTGCCAATGATCTTGTCGAACGTGCAGCGGCAGGTCTAACATTTTGCGCGCGGCGGCGATCCGGAGTTCCCTCCGCCGGTACCTGCATGGCAGCTGGAGAGTGTCCCTCCATCGCCACAGCCGCCGCGGCCCACGTGTCTACGCCGGAATCTCCATCGCCTCCATTAACGCAAAAAGAGGCACGCCTGACCTCTTCGTCCCGTCGAAGATCGATCCCAACTGTTCCATAGGATAGGTTGATCAGCCAACAAATTCGGCTCGCTGCGACGTCCCCGTCTCGCGTGACAACGCTGGCTGCCTTCCAACGGCTCTTGCGCCGCATCCCGGCTTCACGTATCCGGATCTCGTGACAGGGGCGTCCGGGGCGACCGGGCTGAGAAGCACCCTTTGAACCTGAACCGGATCATGCCGGCGGAGGAAGTCGCATCGGGACGAGGTCGCATCTCTCCCTTTCGGCATCCGACCGGGAGGAGGAACGACGATGGAACCCGGACGCTATCTGGCCGACATGCGCTCTACCGCACCTCTGGTGCAGAACATCACGAATTACGTGGCGATGAACGTCATGGCGAATGTCATGCTCGCCGCGGGCTGCTCGCCCGCAATGGTCCATGCGGAGGAGGAAGCTGCCGAGTTCGCCTCCATCGCCCAGGCGGTGACCGTCAATATCGGCACTCTCAGCCGCTCCTGGGTCGCCTCGATGCTGGCCGTGGCAAGGGTCGCCTCCGCCCGGAAGGTGCCGTGGGTGCTGGATCCGGTCGCTGCCGGCGCGACCGCCTTCCGGCGGGAGACCTCGGCTGCCCTCCTCGCCCTGCAACCCGACGTGGTGCGCGGCAATGCCTCAGAGATCATGGCGCTTGCAGGCGACGCGGGCCGGGGCAGGGGGGTCGATGCCGCGGACGGGGTGGAGGCGGCCGAGGCGGCCGCGCGGGTCCTGGCGGGCGAGACCTCGGGCGTGGTCGCGGTCACCGGGCCGGTCGACTACGTGACGGACGGCCGCCGCGCCTTCCGCATCGCGAACGGCGATCCCCTGATGCCGCGCATCACTGCGCTCGGATGCTCGCTGACCGGGGTCGTCGGTGCCTTCCTCGTCGGCCAGGACCGACTGGAGGCGACGGCGGCGGCGCTGGCCTACTACGGCCTGGCCGGCGAAATCGCCGCAGAGGCTGCCGCGGGGCCGGGCAGCTTCGCGGTTGCATTCCTCGACGCGCTCCACCGCCTCACTCCCGACCGGCTCGACGCGGGGGCGCGGGTGACGGAGGCATGAACCTCTCGATCTACTTCGTGACGCCGGACGGTTGGCTCTCCCGGCGCGCGGCGCTCGAGGCGCTGGTCCTCGCGGCCGCACGAGGCGGCGCGACAATGGTCCAGCTCCGCGACAAGCAGGCGAGCGACGCCGAGATGGCGGAGGCCGCACGGTGGCTGAAAGCGCGTCTTGCGCCGCTCGGCGTGCCGCTGATCGTGAACGACCGGGTCGAGGTGATGCGCGCCTCCGGCGCTGACGGTGTGCATGTCGGCCAGACCGATGCCCCGGCCGCGGAGACCCGGCGGCGCATCGGCTCGGACCGGGTCCTCGGGCTGTCGATCGAGACCGAGGCGCAGCTGGCCGCCATGCCCGCGGGAATCGTCGACTACATCGGCATCGGCCCCCTTCGGTCGACGGCCAGCAAGACCGATGCCGCGACCCCGCTCGGGATCGAACGGCTGGCCGGCATCGTCCGGGCCTCGCCGGTCCCGGCCGTCGCCATCGGTGGCGTGGGGCTGGCGGACATCCCGGCGCTGAAGGCCTGCGGCACTGCCGGCATGGCGGTGATCTCGGCGATCGCGGCGGCAGCGGCGCCGGAAGCGGCGGCGCGGGCACTGGCGGAGGGCTGGGCAGCAAGATGACCCCCAACGTCCTGTCCATCGCCGGGTCGGACCCGTCGGGCGGCGCCGGCATCCAGGCCGACATCAAGGCGATCAGCGCGAACGGCGGCTATGCGATGGCGGCGCTCACCGCGCTGACCGTTCAGAACACCCAAGGCGTGCGGGCGGCGCAGATGCTTGAGCCCGGCTTCGTCGCCGACCAGATCACGGCGGTGTTCGAGGATATCCGCGTCGATGCGGTGAAGATCGGCATGCTGGGGACGGCCGAAATCGTCCGGGCGGTTGCCGGAGCGCTTGCGCGCCGGGCGGCGCCGGTCGTGCTCGATCCGGTGATGGTCGCAAAGGGCGGTGACCGGCTACTGGCCGAGGCGGCCGTGGCCGCACTAAGGGCCGAGCTTCTGCCCAAGGCCACGATCGTCACGCCGAACCTGCCGGAGGCGGCCGATCTCCTCGGCGAGGCGGAAGCCGGATCGCGTGAGGAGATGCTGGCGCAGGCGCGCCAGCTGCTTGCGCTTGGCCCGCGCGCGGTGCTGCTGAAGGGCGGGCATCTCGGCGGCGAGGCAAGTCCGGACCTCTTTGCCACCGGGGACAGGGTGCATTGGCTCGAAGGCCCCCGCATCGCCACCCGAAACACCCATGGAACCGGCTGCACCCTCTCCTCGGCCATCGCCACCCGGCTCGCCCTCGGGGAGGAGCCGCTCGCGGCCTGCGTTGCCGCGAAAGCCTACGTTGCCCGCGCGATCGCCGGTGCGGGCGGATTGAGCGTCGGGCAAGGCCACGGCCCGACCGACCATTTCTTCATGCTGAGGACCCAGGAATGAAGCGCCTTGCCCTGCTTGCCCTTCTCGCCTTCGCAGCGCCCGCGGCCCATGCCGCCGACAAGCTGACGGTGATGCTCGACTGGTTCGTGAACCCCGACCACGGACCGATCATCGTCGCACAGCAGCTCGGTTATTTCGCCGACGAGG
>JAKAJW010000045.1 GCA_021813645.1 Pseudomonadota bacterium
CGAGGGCGGAAAAGACCTTGGGCAACTCCGGCACCAGCGCCACGACCGCCCCGAAACCGGCGACGCCGAGGGCGATCAGTATGGCGTCCGAGACCGCGCAGAGCAGGACGAGCGGCAGCACATGGGCGCGCAGCAGACCTTGGCGCAACACGAAGGCGTTCTGGGCCCCGATCGCGACGATCAGAGAGAGGCCGGTGGCCAATCCAGTGGCATAGGCCCCCAGCATCAGGCGGCGGAGTCCGGCGTGGATTTGTTGGGCTTGCTCCCCTCGGGGGCGGCCGGCTTCGACGGCGGGTAGACCAGCCCGGCCGAGATGATGAGCTTGGCCGCGTCTTCCACTTTCATGTCGAGCATCGTCACCTCGGAGGCCGGTAGATAAAGCAGGAAACCAGAGGTCGGGTTCGGCGTGGTGGGTAGAAAGACGCTGAGGATGGTTTCGCTCGTGGGGATCTTGGCGTCGATCTCGCCCTTGGCCGGGGTGGAGACGAAGCCGAGCGCCCAAATTCCCTTGCGCGGGTATTCGACCAGGCAGGCCTTCTCGAAACTCTTTTCGGATTGGGCGAAGACCGTTTCGGCAATCTGTTTGACGCCGCTGTAGATCGAGCGGATCACCGGCATGCGGTCCACCAGGCGTTCGGCCCTGCGGATCACCGTGCGCCCGATCAGGCCCTTGGCGAGCCAGCCCACCGTGACGGTGAAGACGAGGAAGATGATCACGCCGACGCCGCGGATAGGCACGCTAGCGGACGGGCCGAAATGCGTCCGCATCAGCACCTCGGGCCGGTAGGCTTGCGGAATGAAGGGCAGCACCCAGCCGTCGATCCAGCCGGTCACCGTCCAGATCAGATAGAGCGTCAGGGCGATCGGCAGGATGACCACCAAGCCGGTCAGGAAATTGCCGCGCAACGCGCCCAGGAGGCCGCGCTTCGGGGCGTGGGGCTCTTCGTCGGTCATCGGCCGGCCTCTCGTGTTTTCCCTCACTTAGAGCTTTGAGAGCGGCCGTGCAATCACACCGGCTCAGCCGCGCCGACGGGCGATTTCGATGGCGATGGCGGCGCCCAGGCGGGCGTTGTTGAGCACGAGCGCGATATTGGCCTCAAGTGAGCGGCCCTCGGTCAGCTCGAAAATGCGTTGGAGCAGAAACGGGGTGACCGACTTCGCGGCAATGCCCTGGGCCTCTGCCTCGCCGATCGCATGGGCGATGATCGGCGCGAGTTGGGCGGCATCGATCTCGTCGGCCGCAGGGATCGGATTGGCGACGAGCTGGCCGCCCGCCAGGCCGAGCCGGCCGCGCAGGACATGGGCCGAGGCGATCTCGGCGGCACTGTCCATCCGGAGCGGCGCGGGCAGGCCCGAGTTGCGCGACCAGAAGGCCGGAAAGGCGTCCTGGCCATAGGCGATCACCGGCACGCCGAGGGTCTCGAGCACTTCCAACGTCTTCGGCACGTCAAGGATCGCCTTGGCGCCAGCGGCGACGACCGTGACGGCGGTTTCCGACAATTCGCGCAGGTCGGCGGAAATGTCGAAACTGCGCTCGGCTCCCCTATGAACGCCGCCGATGCCGCCGGTGGCGAAGACCTCGATGCCGGCAAGCCGCGCGGCGATCATCGTGGCGGCCACCGTGGTCGCCCCGGTGCGGCGTTGGGCCAGGCAGGCCGCCAGGTCGGCGCGCGAGAGTTTCAGCACCCCCTCGGCTCGGCCCAGTTGGTCGAGTTCGGCCGCGTCCAGGCCGATATGCAGTTGGCCGGCGAGAACCGCAATGGTGGCGGGCACCGCGCCGGCGTCGCGCACCGTCGCTTCGACGCGGCGGGCGGTCTCGACATTCTGCGGCCAGGGCATGCCGTGGGTGATGATGGTGGACTCGAGCGCCACCAGGGGAGCGCCGGCCTCGCGGGCGGCGCGAACCTCGGGGGAGAAGATCAGGTCCATCCTAGCCTCACCGGTCGCTTCGGGGTCGCTTCGGGTCGGGTATCTCAGGCGTCGGGCAGCGGCGCAAGGGCCGGCGTTTCGCCAGCAAGAGATTGATTGCGGGCGTTTCATGCTTAGGTTGAGGGTGTCGTGCATCAGAGGAGGCTCGCCATGGCGAAAGACACTGACGCCCAAATGCCGCCGGATCTTGCTGCCGAAATCGCCGCGCTGCGCCAAGAGGTGGAGGCCGTCGCCGCAACCTTGAAGCGGATTGGCCGCGCCGGCTTTGCCGATGCGGGCCGGGTCGCTGGGGAGGGGCTGAACGAGGGGGGCGAGGCGCTTGGCGGTGCCGAGAGCCGCATCCTGCGGGAGATCGAGGCGCGGCCATGGCGCGCGCTCGGGATCGCGGCGCTTGGCGGGCTGGTGCTCGGCCTGATCCTGCGGCGCTGACCGTGGCGGCGCTGTTGCGTCTGATCCGGCTGGCGGCAGAAGCGGAGATGAGCCAGTGGCGTGACCATGCCCGCCGACGGGCCGGCTTGCTTCTGGCGCTGGCGGTTTGTGGCGGGGTGGCCCTGCTGCTCGCCTTGGTCTTGGCGGTGGTCGGGCTCGCGCTCTGGCTCGGGCCGATCGGGGGGCTGGGGGCGGCGCTCGGCATCGCTATTCTGCTCTGCCTCGTGCTGCTGATCGCGCTGCAAATGGAGGCCCGTGCCCATGCTCGCCGGGCGGAGGCCCGCGCGGCCGAGCGACGGCGGCTGGTGGAGGCGGGGCTGCTCACCGTGTTGCCGGGCTTGCGCGCGGGCTCGGCCTTGGTGGTCGGCCTTGCGGTGCTGGCCCTGGTCTTGCTCACCGGCCCGCGCAAGGACGACTAGCCCACTTCTCCGGAGATATAGTCGGCGGCGGCGCGCAGTGCGGCTTCCAATGCGGCTTCGGGTCCGGCCCCGCGGCGTTCGGCCACGATATGGGCGGCCATGAACGTGTCGCCGGCACCGGTGACCCGGGTGACCAGAACGGCGGGCGGTTGGCGCACCAAGATATGGCGGGCGGAGCCTTCCGCGCAGGCGCGCGCGCCGTCGGTCACCAGGACGCGTGCCGCACCCCGGGCCACGAGGGCCTCGGCCGCTTCGGCCGCAGCG
>JAKAJW010000140.1 GCA_021813645.1 Pseudomonadota bacterium
AAGACTCGGTGCTGGGCTCGGCGGATATCTGCGGGCGGATCCGACCAAGGTTGTCGCGCTGCGGGCCCGCTACGCGACGATGGCAGGGGAGGGACCGATTGTCGGCATCGCCTGGAAGAGCAAGGATCGGCTGACCGGTCTGCAGCGGTCCATAACGGCCGCGGCAATTGTGGCCCAATTGCCCCCAGGCACGCTGGCCGTGAACCTGCAATATGGCGACTGCAAGTCCGAGCTCGCTGAGGCCGCTGCGGCCAATCCGGCAGTGTCGCTCTACGACGACCCCGAAATCGACCAGCTGACCGATCTTGGCGGCTTCATGGCGCAGATCATGGCGCTTGATCGGGTCGTCACGATCGACAATACGACTGCCCACGCCTGCGGTGCTCTAGGCCACTCGGATACCCACCTGATTGTGCCGACTGGCGCCGAATGCATGTGGTATTGGCAGCGGCAGGGCGATTTAGACCCCTGGTACGGCCGGCTTAGACTGCATCGCCAAGCGCGGCCGGGGGATTGGTCGAGACCGCTGGCCGAGATCGGCCAGCTGCCTCGCGTCAATGTTTGGCAAGATCCGCGGGCGTGATTAGCGAATATTGCGCGGCAATCGCATTGACGGGCGCTGCCGCCGGTGTCGGTTCGACCGAGGCCGTCTGCCGAAGGCCCGCCGAGGAAGCGGGGGCTTCCGGGGCGGGAAGCGTCTCCGCAGGCGCGGCAGCCGGGGCCTTTGGTGCAACCAGAGAAACACCGGCCGCAGCCGCAGCCTTTTCGAGACCGGAGGTATCCTGCCCCTTCTGATAGGTTAGCAGAACGGTAATCCTGCGGTTGGAGGGGTCGCTCGGGTCGGCCGGCTTCAAGGGATCCGTATCGGCCAAACCAGAAATGCTGGTGATCTGGTCGCTGGCGACGCCATTGGACACCAACACACGGCGCGTGGCGTTGGCGCGTTCGGAGGAAAGCTCCCAGTTGTCATGCCCCGCACCTTCGGCATAGGGCACCGAGTCGGTGTGACCAGCGATCTTGAGCTTGTTCGGCAAGGTGGCGATCACCCGGGCGAGCTTCTCCATCAGGAGCAGCGTCGGCCCTTCAACCTTGGCGCTGCCCGAAGCGAACATCGCGCGGCCGGCCTGGTCCACCAACTCGATCTGCAGCCCATCCGGCGTCTGGCGGAACAGCACGTTCTTCATCAGCGGGCGAAGGTCAGGCTCCGCTTTGATCGCCTGCACGAGTTCTTTCTGAACCGCGTCGAAACGCTGCTTGTCGAGCGCATGTTCAGAGACGACCTTCACCACCGTGGTCGGCTTGCCATTCGCATCCTTAGCTGGCGGCGACGTCTTGCCGTCCACCTGCGGCGCGGCCTCCTTGGCCACGGCCATCGGTGGGTTTGGGCCGGGCTTAGCCACCTTCTGGTCGGTCACCGGCTTCGCCGCCCCGTTCGACTGGTTCATGATGCCTTGCGGACCCAGGGTTGTGCCGCCGAGCGCGCCGCTGCCGCCCTTCGCCGTCATCGAGACCTTGGCCGGAGTGAAATAATCCGCGACCCCGTTCAGCTGTTCCTTAGTGGCGTTCGAGATGATCCACATCAGCAGGAAGAACGCCATCATGGCGGTCATGAAGTCGGCATAGGCCACCTTCCAAGCGCCTCCATGCGCAGCGTCGCTGTGCATGTCGTCCATTTTGCGGATGATAATTGCTTGCGCGTTCGAACGTGCCATCGTTCACCTGCCCATTCGCTCCGCCGCAGCGGAGATGTTCGTCATGGGCCGAGCCGCTTCTGCGACCATATCTGCAAGCGTAGGCGGACACCGATTCTTCGGCCGTAGCCCCTCACCGAGGCTTGGTGTGGCCTGAAAACGCGCCGAGAATGCGGCGCGGGTCGCGCAAAATCCTGGAAAAACTGAGCTAACTTCGGGTCAGACGCTCGCTTCCTCGCGGCTGTACTTACCCAGACCAACCTTGCGCGCATAGGCAGACTTGCGTTCGCTATAGCTTGGCGCAACGAGCGGCATGTCCGCCGGCAGGCCGAAGAGCGCGCGGTATTCGTCCTCGGTCAGCCCATGTTCTGCGCCGAGATGGCGCTTGAGCATCTTGAAGCCCTTGCCGCAACACAGGCAATAGACCTTGTCCTCGGTCACTGCCCTTTCCAGCGGCAGCGCAGGAAGGGCGGCGCCCGCCGAGCCCAAACGCGAAGGCGCTTCAGCCGGTCGGCCTTCCGATGAAGCCGCCGTCCCTGCCCTGCCCTCGAACTGTACCAGCAACCGGGCAACGAGACTGACGATTTGGTCCTCGGAGACGTCCGGTCTCGCTGCGTAGGCGGCCGCCACGCGGGCGATCGCATTGTGCGTATCTGATGGGAATGTATCGCTCATATGCTTACTCCGGCGGCTTCACTCGCTAAACCAGCCCTCTGGGCGCACCCAGAGAGCAACACTTGCCCAACCCGCATGAAAATCTGCCGTCTTTTCTTGTACATTAAAGCCTACGATCGCTTGCCAGTAGGTTCATATTGGATCTCTACATGTTTCGTCAAAGATATCCACAGCGGAATCTTCCAATGCCCGAAACCGGCAGATCGCCGCCCGTCTGGCGGCCTGATAGCCAGGCGCCGCAGTCGGGTAGTCAGCCGGTAGGCCCCACTTGCGACGATAGTCCTCAACGGTCAGGCCCAGGCGGCTGAGATGCCGTGCGAGGAGTGTGACTTGCGCTCCCGTCTCAAGACAGATCAAGTAGTTGTCCTGGACACTATGCCCAATTGGAACCGCCGGGCCGTCACCCAGCCTAGGCCCTACGGAGGCAGGAGCGCAGGCCCAACGCTGGACCGCGGCAGCCAGAAGGTCTACCAGCGCCCCACCGCATTCCCGGACGCCCAATTCCGTATCTTTGGCTATGAACATACGTTCTTTGGCTTCCTTGGCGTTTGTTCTTCATGTGGCAAGATTGCTCAACAAGGTTAACGGTTCGTCAAAGAATGGAGTGTTTCGGGCCAAAATGCGTCTTCGAGCTAAATTTTCTTGGTCCGCGCACATCGCCCGCGGGCTCTGCCTGTCCTACCCAGCTTGACAGTCGGCCCGTTCGTTTAAGAGATTGTCCTCTCGATATCTTTGGCGCCGCCGCAGGTTGGCAACGACACCTTCAGTGACAAGCAACGACATGGCGAGAAGATATAGCTCGGAAGCTGACGGAGACATGCCATCGAGAAGCGCCGATCTGTCTGAAGCGCTCATCTTCGACCCCAGCGAAACCCTGCTGCAGGAACTGCGAATCTTCTTGATGCGCCATTGCGGCCTGGACGCACGGCTCCACACCACGGTCGACGGCTTTGAGTTTGACCTTTCGCGCCCGGCCCCAAGCTTGTTGGTGAGTTCGGGCTATACCGATGGCAGCGGCTTGGCGCTGATGCGGCGCGCGCGCGCGCTCGGTATGCCAAGCTTCATTCTGTTCATCGACCGTCAGAACAGTCCCGATGAAGCAGGCGACGGGTTCGCCGCCGGTGCCGACGATGTCATCCGCGCGCCGTTCACCCTGCGTGAGTTCGGCCTGAGACTGCGTGCCAGGCTTGGCCCGGACTTCGTGTCCGACGACGATTGGTTCGGCCGCGCTCCGGCAATGGCACTGGACACGGGCAACCGACTGATCGCCGCGGGATGCTCAAGGGCCGCGTTTCTTACACCTGCCGAAGCAGAGGTAATGGCCGTTCTGATCCACCGAGGTGGCATGTTGGTGACCCGCGATGAACTCTCGCGCAGGATCGACAAGTGCGAATGGAGCTACGGCGATCGCAAGTTCGATGTGCATGTGACCAAGATCCGTAAGAAGCTGAAGGACGCCTTCGGCAAGCGCTTTGTCGTGCGATCGATCCGCGCTGAAGGCTATCTGCTCGCCGAGTCCCCCTTGGCCGACCGGGTTGCTTTCGCACAGGAACAATCCGACTGACTCGCCCAACACAGGGTGTGCGGCCGGCCGAGTCTGAGGCACCGCCGCGGCTCTGCTAGTCTTAACATGTCAAGCGCGCGATTGTTAACGTTTACGGCTGTGCCAGCTTGACCGCTGTGGATAGGTTTGGGCACAACAAGTTGTGCCAGTTGTCTTCTGCGCTGCTACATATCGACGATTTTTCACGGAAATACGCTTCTTTTCAAAACGCCTACAAGACTTTCCGGCTCGCCTCGCCTCCTCATCGAGGGCCTACCCAAGGGCGAAGACGCGTTTGCTGCTTCAACGTGAGCGCAACCGAAATTAACAAAGATTACCTTACTTTGCAGCGCCAGCGCAGCTATCACTAAGCACAGGTTATCTAGCAGGGTGATTGGGGACCATGCTCAGGAATCGGCTTCTTGAAGGGATCTGGAGCGGCAGCATCACTGCCCGGCCGGCCAGCGATCCGGGCCCAATCAGCAGGGCCGTCGCCGAGATTGTGAAGATCCCGACCATCTCGCTGACGGGAACGACGCGACTCGCAGGGTTGCGGATGCTTCCGGAGTCGACGGAGCTGCTGCCAGGGCTGTCGCTCGGAGACGTCCTTGCGGAAGAACTCGGGCTCGACGTTCCCTACGGGGCAATCGTCATATTCGAAGCCGAGAACGACGTGGAGCCCATCGATACGGCCCAATTGAGGACGTTGGTTGAATGGGCGCTGCTCGAAGTCCTGATGCCGGTCAGGTCCGGTTCCGGGACGCCTGGCGCATCGGCTAGAGAAATCGGTTCAGTTGCACGCGCGCTCTTCCAGGACGAGTCCTTGAATGCGCGGTTCTTCCCGCCGAGTCATTTTCCGGGCCCAGAGGCCGAGATTGAGCAGCGCGCGGCCGGATAAGGCACCCGGCGCGCCAAGACGCGCGCCAAGATATTGACCGCGTGTCTTTCGACACTCGAACAAAAGCAACGCTTTAACCTTGCTTTAATCAAGTAATCCTTCCTAGGTTTTTCTTTTTATGCTTTTCTCGGCATAGAAAGCAAAACGAGGCAGGCAAAGATGGCGCTCAACTACAGGGACGCGCTGCGCGCGCCGCTCCTGGAAGAGCAGGCAGAGCGCGACGCCATTCAAAGTTGGCAGGCCTCGGGGGATCGCGCTGCGCTCGAACTTCTGCTGCGAACGCATGCGCGTCAGGTTTTTGCCTTGGCGCAGCGATGGTCTTCGGACCCGGTCGAACTGGAGGACTTGGTAGCCGAAGGCATGATCGGTCTGATCCGCGCCGCAGAGCAATTCGATCTGGCCCAAAACGTGCGGTTCTCGACCTATGCACATTGGTGGATTCTCACCAGCGTTTCAACCGCTATCGCCCGGCTGCGCTCCCTGGTCGACATGCCGGCGCGAACCTACCTCGACGCGCGCATGGGCCGGCTGACCGGCACAGACCGCGACCTGGCGTTGCAGGCCCTCGGGGGCTACGTGAACATCGATGCGATGACCGCAGATGGCGACGCACCGCGCGGGGCGGAACTGCAAAGCAGTGACCTCACCCCCGAGGAACATCTGGAAGCCAGCGCAAACGATCGCCTCATGCGCGATACGATTGCCCAGGCGCTAGGCGATCTCGGCGACCCGGATCGTGAAGTTCTGATGCGCCGCAAGCTCTGCATGCCGCCGGAAACGGTGGAGGAGATTTCGGTTGCGCTCGGCATCAGTCGGGACCGGGTGAGAATGATCGAGCGCCGGGCCATGGCCCGGTTGCGCCTTGTGCTGCAACGCCTGGGATTCACCCCCGCCATGTTGCACTAGCCGAGAGGTAGAGATGATGCCCACAAGCGTCGCCAGCGCCACTCAACCCCATGCCACGCCGGCCGTCGGTCAGAAACCGACGGCCGCGCCAGGTGGAGCTGCCGGGGCTTTCGCAGCCCTACTTTCTGCACTGACAGGCGGCGGAACGCAGGCGACTGGCGAAGCGGTCGCGGGTCAGCTCGGGCAGAATCAGACGCCGGGTCCGTCGGCCGGCACCGGCACGACGCTGACCCAAGCGGGGGCGAACGGCACGGAACTTTTGGCCACAAAAGTACGTTTGGCCAGTGGCTTGCGGCAGTTCGAGGCCGAAGTGAGGGCGGCGGTGACTTCGGCGCTGGCACAAGGCCGGGCCGATCAGGCACAGGCCATTCTGACCGGTGCGGCAAAGGCGCTCGGCTGCATCTTCGCCCAGCTCGACGGCAGCGCACAGACCAACACCCTGAGCCTTCTGCAGCAAGGACTGCCGCAATCGGAACCCATCAGCACCGAACCGGGCACCGGCCAGGCTGACGGACCGGCTGCGACCGAGACTGCGGACAAGTCCAAGGCGGCGGATCCGCTTGCCCAGCTGGAGGCCTTGTTCGGTTGGGTATCGTCGGCACTCGGCTTGGTTCGCCCGCCGGCTCCGACCCCCGCGGCGGCACAGCCGAGCGAGGCGGGTGGCCCCTACCCTGCCCCGAATTCCAAGGGCCAGCCCGACGCGAAACCGGCCGATACCACACAGTCGGGCGCGGCGCTGGAGATGCTGGCGTCGGCGCAGGCGTCCCACGGTTCGGGCCAATCCGCCCCCCCGTCGCATCACTCAGCCGCGGCAGAGAAGCCTGATGTTAGCATGGCGCCGCAAGCACTTGCCCTACAGGCGATCAACCCCGCCGCCAGCACCGCGGCGGCCGATATCCAGGCTCTGGCGCGCGCCTTGGTGGCCGCCGGCGAGCCCATGGAAAAGGCGCCCGGGAACCGGGACAGCGGGCAAACGCCGGCCGCTTCGGCAAGCCCGCCGCCGTCCGACTTCTTCGGCCTCGTCGCGGCGGGCGCGGTCGCAGTGCCCACCCCCGCCACCGGCAAATCGCCCGCCGATCCCTCGCAGGCGACGACGAGCACCGAGGCGGCGCGGTTTTCCGGCTACATCACCGACCAAATCCGCAGTGCAAAGCTGGACGGCGACCGGATGACGGTGGCGCTGAAACCGGCCGGGCTTGGCGCGGTCGAGGTCGAGGTGAAGCGCGGCGACGGCGGGCAGTTGCAGGTCGTGGTGCGCGCGGACAACCCGATGGTGCTGTCCGCGCTGCGCAGCAATCAGGATCAATTGTCGGCGATTCTGGCCGCTTCGGGCTTCAACGCGACGGGAAGCACCCTGGACTTTCAAGACTTTAGCGGCAAAGGCCAGGCCCCGCAGCAAGGGCGGACGCGGACCGCGGCGATTTCGGCCGGCGGCGAGGACGATGGCGACGCCGCGGATTGGCAACAAACGATCGGCGCGGGCCGACTCGATATCAGGACATAATCGCGATGGCGATCACCACCGGCAGCACCCTTCCCCAGACCGCCACCACGGCGCAGACCGGCACGACCGGTTCTGGCGGCGCCAGCAGTTCGAACGCGGCGACGGCGCAGAACCAGCTCGGGGTGGATTACAACAACTTCCTGACCCTGCTGACCGCGCAGATCCAGAACCAGGATCCGCTGCAGCCGATGGATTCGACGCAGTTCGTCTCGCAGTTGGCGCAGCTCTCGCAGGTCGAGCAGACGGTGCAGACCAACTCCAACCTGGAGACGTTGAACACCACGACCTCGTCGATTTCCGGCATCGTGAGCCTGGGCTTGGTCGGCCGGCAAGTCTCTGTCGCCTCGAACAAAATTGAGCTGGCCGGGGGCGCGGGCCAGACCACCTACAAGCTGGCGGCGACGGCGGCGAGCGTCAGCGCGACGATCACCGATGCAAACGGCAATGTGGTGCGGACGCTGACCGGTCTGCCGACCGACGGCACGGTGTCGCAGCCGCTGAGCTGGGACGGGCGCAACGACTACGGGCAGGCGATGCCGGACGGAACCTACCACGTGGCGATCAACGCGCTCGACGGCAGCGGCCAGACGATCAGCTACAACACCTATCCGACCACGACGGTGCAAAAGGTGAACTTCTCCGGGACCGGCGACACGCTGTTACTGTCGAACGGCGACGAGGTGCCGGCAGCGCAGCTGGTCTCGGTGAACTGAGCCGCGGCGCGGCAAGCCTTTATCGGAAGTTAACTCGGCGTCGCGCGGCGCCGGGTCTTGCCCGGCGCGGGGCGGCCAAGGCGTTGGCACGGCTGGAAAATCCCGATACCGATTTGACACCGATTTCACACCGACGTTGACCGGCCTCGGCGGTCTAGCTGCGCGGCTGTTCGGAGCTGACCGCGGTCAGGATTTGAACGGCGGCGACGGCTTTGGGAAAGCGCCGGCCGAGCCCGGCGGCGAGCACGTCGGCCAGCATCGCCGCCGGCACCTCATTGCCCTGGAACTGCGGCGTGAGGGCGGCGTCGAACAGCACGGCGTAGACCGCGTCGCGCAGTTCGGCTTGGCCCAGCGGATCGTCGAGCGCCGCGCCCTCGGCCCCCGGGGCGAGTTGAAGCTGCACCTCGGCCACCACCTCGCGGATCTTGGCCGGGTGGTAGATCTGGAAGACGAATTGACCCAGTTGCACCACCGGATCCGCCTTGGCCTGATGCGCCGCCGCCGCCTGCCGGGCGGCGAGCACCCGCCCTGCCCCGTAGCCCAGGCCGCCACCGAGGAGCGGCAGCACCACCAGCAAGAGCAGCCGGCCGAGCATCAGTAGGGCAGGATCACGTTGAGAAAGTCCTGGCCGTAGCGCGGCGAGTCGACCGAGGAGATCTGGCCCTTGCCGCCATAGGTGATGCGGGCCTCGGCGATCTTCTCGTAGGGGATGGTGTTGTCCATCGTGATGTCCTGCGGCCGGATGATGCCGGCCACCCGCAACTCGCGCATCTCCTGGTTCACCTTCACCTCCTGCCGGCCGGCGATCACCAGATCGTCGTTCGGCAGTTTCTGCACCACCATCGCCGCCACCTTGAGGTCGATCGTCTCGTTGCGGGCGATCGAGCCGGAGCCGTCGGCGGTGGAGCTCGACGTGGTGCCGAGCGCGGGGCTGCCGCCGATCGTATGGCCAAGGACCGACGGCTGGCCGAGGGTCTGGGCCCCGTCGGTAGCCTGTTTGAAGGCGTTCGACAGCTTGGCGGAATCGGCGATGGCGATGTCGACGGTAAGGATGTCGCCGACCTTGGTCGCCCGCTGGTCGCCGAAGAAGCCGCGCGAACCGTTCTGCCAGAGCGAGGCCGCCTCGGCCCGGATCGGGACATGCGGGGGCAAGGGCGGCGGCATCGGCACCTGGACGTTGGCGGCCTCCGGCATGGTCTGGTTGTTGAGCTGCATCCCGGTCAGCTGCGGGTTATGCGCGTCCTGAAACGCCTGGCAGGCCGAGAGCGCCGCCGCGGCGCCTAGCGCCAGCGCAAGCCGCAGCCGGCTCATCGCGTCACCTCGACGATGCGGCCCGGTCGGGCGATACCGACGATGGTGCGGTTGCTCGCCAGATTGATGACGCGCACCTCCTGATCGGCCTGGGCCGAGGAGATCGCCCGCCCCGGGGCCGAGAGCGAGAGCCGGCCCGAGACGAATTGGATCGACACCCGGTCGCCCCGGTTGATCGCCAGCGGCGCGGTGACCGACTGCTGCTGCACCGGCCGACCGGCGGCGAGGGTCTGGCGTGCTTCCATCCCCTCGAGCCGGGCGGGATCGGTGATCGCATAGGCGTCGAGCTGAGCATAGGCGACCGGAACGGTGCGCAGGTCGTCGGGCCCGATCTGCTCGCCCGGCAGGATCTGATGCGTCGGGACCGGCACCGGCACGGTGAGGACGGCCAGGCCGTAGACCCGGCGCAGCTCGCCCGCGGCGGTGACCACATTAGCGGCGAACTGGCCGCTGCGCGGATCCATCGAGAAGGCGCTGACCATTTCAGCCTGGCGCGGCTCCGGCGTTTCCAGCGAGACCTGGAACCGGCCGCCCGGTGGCATCGCCGCGCCGGTGTCGGCGGTGGCCTTCTCGGCGATCAGGGTGGCCACCGGCTCGGCCTGGGCAAGGGCCTGGCCGGCGTATCCGAGGCAAAGCAGAGCGGCGAGCAGCAGGCGGGACATCGCGGCCTTCGGTTCACTTCATCTGGGCGACGGTGGACATCATCTGATCGGCGGTCTGCACCGCCTTCGAGTTCATCTCGTAGGCGCGCTGCGCCGAGATGAGATCGGTGATCTGCTGGATGATGTTGACGTTGGAGCTTTCGAGATAGCCCTGGCGCAGCACGCCGATGCCGGGGTCGCCCGGATTGGCGGTGGTGGCGTTGCCGGAGGCGGTGGTGGCCTGCAGCAGGTTGTCGCCGAGCGGCTTCAGGCCGGCATTGTTGATGAAGGTGGCCATGGTGAACTGGCCGAGCGAAACCGGCGTGGTGGAATTGCCGACAAAGGCCTGCACCAGGCCCTGCTGGTTGATCTCGACCTTGGTGGTATTGGCCGGCACGGTGATGCCGGGCGAGACCTCGTAGCCCTGCAGGGTGACGATCTGGCCCGAGGAGCTGAGCTGGAAATTGCCGGCACGGGTATAGGCCTGGGTGCCGTCGGGCATGTTGACGGTGAAGAAGCCGTCGCCGTCGACGGCGATGTCGAGGTCGTTGCCGGTCTGGGTCAGGCCGCCTTGGGTATTGAGCCGGACGACACCGGTGCTTTGCACGCCGAGGCCGACGTCGAGCCCGACCGGGCGCGTGGTGCCGGCGTCGGAGGTCTGCGCGCCCTCGCGCCGCTCGGACTGGTAGATCAGATCCTCGAAGGCGGCACGGGCGGATTTGAAGCCGGTGGTATTGGCGTTGGCGATATTGTTGGAAATGACGTCGACATTGGTCTGCTGGGCCAACATCCCGGTGGCGGCGATCCCGAGCGCTCTCATCTGTTTCTCCTCGTCTTAGCCGGCTTGGCCGAGTTGGGTCAGCGTCTGCTGGCGCAGGCTGTTGTCGTCCTGGATCAGCGACATCGCCCGTTCGTAGGCGCGCTGAATGTCGATCATCCGGGTCATTTCCAGCACCGGCTCGACGTTGCTCTGCTCGATGAAGCCCTGGGAGAGCCTGACGCCGGTGGCCTGCACGCGGGGCGGGGTGCCGCCGTCGGGCGCGACCAGCATGCCGCCGCCGATCCGCTGGTAGGTCTCGATATTGGGCACGTTGAAGACGCCGATCTTGCCGACCACCGTGCCCTGGGCATCGGTGATCGTGCCGTCGCCGGCGATCGTGATCGGCCCGCCGGTGGTGGCGGGAATCGAGATCGGGGCGCCGTTGGCGTCGAGCACCTGGGCGCCGGCGGTGGTGACCAGCTGGCCCTGGGCGTTGATCGCCATCCGGCCGTCGCGGCCGAAGGCGGCCTGGCCGGTCGAAGTGGTATAGCCGAACCAGCCGTTGCCCGAGAGCGCGACATCGAGCGGGTTGCCGGTTTTCACCAGCGCGCCGGCGGACGGATCGATATGGCTGCCGTTCGACTGCACGAAGGCCACGCCGCCCTGCGAGGGGGACAGGCTATGCTCCACCAGATCCTGGAAATCGGTGCGCTGCGCCTTGTAGCCGGCGGTGTCGGAATTGGCGAGATTGTTGGCCACGACGTCCAGGCTCCGCTCCAGCGAGCGGGCCAAAGACAGGGCGACATAGGCTGAGTTGTCCATGCGGCGGCCTTGTTGTGCCAGCGGTGTCTACCGATCCGACCCCGGATCAGATCTTGTAGAATGCGTTTGCGTTCCTTGCTTCTATCTTTATTATCCTTGTAGAAATCCAAAGATCAAGTGAATTCGAGGATGGAATGAGGGCGGCGAACTGCATTGTGATGGCTGCTGTTCTTGCCGCGTTGCTTGCTGCGCCGGCGGGCGCGCTGCCCGGCTTCGCGTTCGCGAGCCATAGCGACGCGCGCTTCGACAGCGAGCAGCGCGCCGATATCCAGGCGCTGGCCGCGGCGCAGACGCCGACGCAGTTGCAGCTGGCGCGGCTCGACCTGGCCGAGCTGTATCTGGCGCATCTGATGCTGCCGGAGGGGCGCTCGGTGCTGAATGCCATCGCCGCCGGCGATCTCGACGCGGCGGGCAAGGCGCGGCTCGGCGCGCTGGCGGCGGGCTACCAGCTGATGGCGGGCAAGCCGCTGGCGGCGGATGCCCCGGATTCGCCCCTGGCGGCGGCAAACGCAGACTGGCCCGATTACGATTTCTGGGCGGCGATCAACGCGATCCGCGGCAAGGATACGGCCGGGATCAAGGCGCATCTGGCCAAGGCGGTCGACCGGCTGGCCGCCTATCCGCCAGTTTATGCCGAAACCTGCCTGCCGATGTTCCTGCAAGCCGCGCTGGATGTTCAGGACTGGTCGCTGGCCAAGGCGATCGCGGTGAAGTTCGACGCCTATCCCGACCTGAAGGCGCGGCCGATCTATACCTATCTTCTGGGCGAGGCGGCGCTGGACGTGAAGCGGCCGCAGTCGGCGGTCTATGCCTTCCGTCAGGCCGCCGCCGGAACCGGACCCTATGCGGGGCGAGCCCGGCTGCGGCTGATCGAGCTCGGGCTCGACACCAACGCCCTGACCCCGGAAGCGGCGCAGAAACAGCTGCAGGACATGCTGCCCGACTGGCAGGGCGGGCAGGTCGAGCTGGAGACCCTGCGCCGCCTGGCCGGCATCGACCGAGATCTGGGCGCCTGGCCGGACCTGCTGGAGGTGCTGGGCCGGATCCTGCGCGATTATCCCGACAGCCCGGATGCGGGGCCCGCCGGCAAGCAGGCCGAAAGCCTGATTTCCAGCTACTATCCCTATGCGATCTCGAGCGACGTGCCACTTGACCAACTGATCAAGATGCATCGGCGGATCACCCCGTATTTCGAGCGCGATCCGGCATTCGAGAGCCAGTCCGAGGCGCTGGCGGATCACCTGTTAAAGCTAGGCGCGACCGTCATGGCGGCCGCGGAATATGCCCGCATCCACGACGCGCTGGCACTGGTGCGGCAGCAAAAGCTGTGGACGGTAGACCCTGGACGACTGGCCCATCTGAAGCTGCGCGAGGCCGAGGCGCTGGCCGCTGGCGGCCAATACCGCCAGGCCGCCGAGGCGCTGGCCGCGATGGGAACGCCGGTGCCGGCCGAGGCCGAAGCGGCGGCGGCACTGCAGCTGAAGATCTACGCCGGCCTGGGCGAGGGGGCGAAAGCGGCCGGGGTCGCGCTGGCGGATCCGAGGCCGGAGGATCTGCGTCGCGTCGCCCGAGCCGATTTCGACACCGGCGCCTGGTCGAAGGCGGCGACGGAATACGGCCAGTTGCGCAAGGCCCATCCGCAGGACTTCGGCGCGACCGATGCGATCAATATGCTGCTGGCGGCCTATCGCGCCGGCGATACCGCGACCGCGCGCGCGATGGCCGATGCCTTGCCGCAACTCGGCGTCGGCAAGGATCTGTCTGCCATGGCGGCCGGGCTGGTGTCGCCGGCGACGCCGATCTCGCCGCTGAAACAGCAGGCGGCGGAGGCCCGGATCGCCGCCGCGGCGGCGGCGATCGGCCGGGCGGATCAGGCCGCCCAGCCTGCGCCGAAGAATTGAGCGCAGATACAATTCTTGGGCGAGAAAGCCTTCCCAAGGGACAAACCTGGCAATTCTTTAACCTTGATTAAACAACCGCCGCCTATTTGCTTGCCCAGAACCATTCTCTTTGGAACGGAAAGGCTTAGGCATGAGCATCTCCAGCGCGCTTCAGACCGGCGTTAGCGGGCTCTTCGCGAATTCGTCGGCGGTGGGCCGAATTTCCGAAAACATCGCGAACGCCAATACCGACGGCTACAAGCGCCGCTTCGCCGAGATGGTGACCACGACCACCTCCGGCGGCAGCCCGGATGCGGCGTCCGGCGTGCGGGCGGTGCAATCCGCCGACGTGACCCAGGGCGGCACGCTGACCCAATCCGCCGTCTCGACCAACATGGCGGTGAACGGGAACGGCTTCTTCATCGTCTCGATGAAGCCGAACGATCCGGTGCAGTCGGACTATTTCCTGACCCGGGCGGGCGACTTCCAGCCCGACGCCAAAGGCAATCTGGTGAACTCCGCCGGCTACTATCTGGCGGGCTACCAGTACCAGGCGAACGGAACCCTGGGCAATGTCGACCGCAGCAGCTTCTCCGGCATGCAGACGGTCAATATCGCCAACGCTTCGATCCCGCCGAGCGCGACGAGCTACGTGAATGTGCAGGGCAACCTGCCGGCGCAGGAATCCGGGCTGGCGACGCCGGGCGCGGCCTTCACCTCTTCGACCAACTTCTACAGCTCGCTCGGCGCCGCCGGGCAGCTGCAGTTCTCCTGGCAGCCGACCAGCACGCCGAGCCAGTGGACGCTGACGATCAGCGACAACAGCGGCACGACCTACGGCAGCGTGACGATGGCGTTCAACGATTCCGGGCCGAATGCCGGGTCGCCCTCGGCCTATTCGGGCGCCGTCAACTCGGCCACCGCGCCGGCCGGCTTCGCCTTCAACACCGCCACCGGCACCGCCACGCTGACGATCGCCAACGGCGCCACGCCGCAGACCATCCAGGTCAACCTCGGGGCGCCGAACTCGGTGAGCGGGATGACCCAGTTCGCCGGCAACTTCACCCCGCAGACCTTCCAGTCCGACGGCTCCGCGGTGGCCAATCTGAGCTCGGTCAGCGTGGATTCGAACGGCAACCTGGTGGGCGTGTTCGACAATGGCGCGCGCAAGTCGCTGTATCAGATCCCGCTCGGCAGTGTGACCAACCCGAACGGGCTGACGCTGGCGAACGGCAATGCCTATCAGCTGTCGAACCAGTCCGGCGCCTATACCAACTCGCCCACCGGCACCAATGGCGTGGGCAACATCGCCGGCAATTCGCTGGAGGCCTCGAACGTCGACATCGCCCAGGAGCTAAGCGATCTGATCGTGGTGCAGCGGTCCTATTCGACCGATGCGAAGATCGTCACCACGATGGACCAGATGCTGAACACCACCGTCGAGATGAAGCAGTGATCTGCCCGGCGTAACGATGTCGAGTCTTACCAGCGCCCTTACCACCGCCCGCAGCGGGCTCGACGCGACCCAGGTCTGGTCCGAGGTCACGTCGAACAATATCGCCAACACCAATACCCAGGGCTACGTCCGCAAGGAGGTGAATTTCTCCACCACCTCGGTCGGCCAGGGCGGTGCGGTCCAAGTCACCGACGTCCAGCGCGACGTCAACACCTCGCTCGACCAGATGTATTGGAGCGCGTCGAGCCAGGTGGCGACCCAGCAGGCAATTTACGAGGGGGTGCAGGCCTATACCTCGGTGCTGGGTCAGCCGAGCGATCAGATGTCGCCGGTGACCAAGCTCACCAATCTGCAGACCGCCTTCGACACCCTGGCCAACTCGCCCGACAGCGCCGGGGCGCAACAGGGGGCGCTGGACGCCGCCAAGGCGATGGCGACGTCGCTCAACACCACCAGCGGCACGCTGAACGAGGTGAAGGGCGAAGTCACCACCGAGATCAAATACAATGTCACGGACGTCAATCAGGCGCTCTACAAGATCGCCGCGCTGAACAAGCAGGTCGCCGCCAGCCCCTCGGGTTCGGTGTTGCTGGCCAATCTGCAGGATCAGCTGGGCACCCTGGTGCAAACCGTCGCGCAGCAGATGAATGTGCAAGTCAGCACCGATTCCACCGGACAGCTGTCGCTCTACACCGCCGGCGGCACGACGCTGGTGCAGGGCCAGCAGGTCAACGACCTGCGCTACGACAGTCCGAGCGGCAAGCTCTACGCCGGCAGCCAGGAGATCACGCCGGGCACGACCGGGGTGCGCGGCTTCACCGATGGCAGCCTTGCCGGGCTGTTCCAGCTACAGAACACCATCCTGCCGACCTTCCAGCGCCAGCTCGACAACCTCGCCGCCAATCTGATCCAGGGCTTCCAGGCACAGGACGCCTCGCTTGCGCCCGGCCAGGCCGGGCTCTTCACCGATGCCGGCGCGGCCTACAAC
>JAKAJW010000080.1 GCA_021813645.1 Pseudomonadota bacterium
CCTTCGTGTTTGAACACCGCCACAAGCTCGCCAATGTCGGGCTGATCAAGACTTCCGGCGGGCTCTTCAATCATCTCTCGGGATCGCGGCGGCGCGCCCCCGGCTGGATCCAGATGGCTGGCTTCGAATGGCTCTGGCGCCTGTTGCTCGAGCCGCGCCGCCTCGCCTGGCGCTATCTCACCACCAATCCGCTCGCCCTTTACCTCATGCTGAGGCACTCGGAATGACCGCAGGACTCCAAGCCGAAGACTACGACATCGCCATCGTCGGGGCGGGGCTCAGCGGCACGATCGCCGCAACCGTCCTCGGCCGAGCGGGATACCGCGTCGTGCTCATCGATCGCCACGAGGCCTTCCCTCCGGAATTCCGGGTGGAGAAGATCGGCGGCGACCAGGTCGAGAAATTCCGCCGGCTCGGCCTTCTTGATGCAGTCGCCGAGGCAGCGATGCGCTTCGACGAGATCGTCAACATCCGGCGCGGGCGCCTGCTGGATCGGACGCGCGCCACCCACTATGGCATCCTCTACGATGAGCTGGTGCGCGCCATGCGCGCCGAGCTGCCCTCGAGCGTCCGGCTGGTTTTCGGGCAAGTCGGCGACCTCGCGACGGGCCCGGAGCGCCAGCAGGTCACCATTGGCAAGCAGGGCGTCGTTTCGGCCCGCCTGGTGGTGCTGGCGACCGGCATGGGCGACGTGCTGCGCAGCCGGCTCGGCATCGAACGCGAAGTGATCCACGCGCGGCAATCGCTGACCTTCGGCTTCAACCTTCAGCCGGTGGGGGCGCCGGCATTCGCCCGGCCCGCTCTCACCCATTATGGCGAGCGGCCGGCCGACGGGATCGACTATCTCAACATCTTTCCGGCGGGAGGCACCACCCGCGCCAACCTCTTCACCTTCCGCGAGCACACCGATCCATGGGTCAAGGCCTTCCGCCAGGCCCCTCGCCGGGTGCTGGCCGAAACGCTGCCGGGACTGCTCGATGCGCTCGGCGATTTCGAGATCACCGATCGCGTGCAGATGTGGCTGCAGGACCTGGCGGTGGCGCGCGGGGTGGAGCGCGACGGGGTTGTGCTGATCGGGGACGCCTTCCAGACCTCCTGCCCGGCGGCGGGCACGGGTGTCAGCCGGCTGCTGACCGACATCGAGCGGCTGTGCCTTGTCCATATCCCGCAATGGCTGGCGAGCCCCGGCATGAGCGCCGAAAAGATCGCGCGCTTCTATGCCGATCCGCAGAAGCGGGCGATGGATGACCATGTGCTCGCCCTTGCACGCTATCGGCGTAACCTCACGATCGACACCTCGCCGGCATGGCGCCTGCAGCGCCAGGTGCTCTACACACGCCGGCGACTGATCGACCGCCTCGACCGAGTCAGTCCCGGGTTGGTTGCCCGCCTGCGCAGCCTGAAAGCGCGGCCCGCCTGAACCACAAGGCGGGGGCTACGGCGCGGTCGGCTCGTCACCGACGGCGCCCAAGGGCTGGTCGTTCGCAGGGCCCGTCACTTTCCGGCCGGGATGGAACAGGCGCCGGGCCATTGATTTCGCCGCGGGCAACCGGTCGATCATCACGCCGGCCGCAAGGCCGAGCGGGCTCCCGGCGCGGGAGACCTCGAACATGGGCTGGCGCTCCGAACCGAAGGTCAGTTTGTAGGGTTCGTCGCCGATGGTGAAATCGAGCATGTTTTCGCCGCGTGCGATGCAGTCCCGGGCGACGTCCTCGAAGGTCAAGCTGCCGATCGACTGGTTCTTGAAGCCGGAATGGTCAAATCCGCTGAGGATCACCAGGAAGGCGTCCTTCCGCTTGAGCCCGAGGATCACCGCTACGGGTCGTTCATCGACAGTGAGCGTGTAGGTTCGAGCGAGGTCGCCCGCGCCATCAGTGGCGATCCCCAGATAGAAATCGAAATAGGCCGAAACCTGCAGCAATTCGCTGCTGCCGAAGCGAAGCCGCCGGTACTCGCGCAGCGCCTCGAAGGCGGAACGGATCGCCTGAGGTCCTTCCATCACGCCGAAGCGCACATTACCGCGCCGGTTCAACTGGCGCCGCTTCTTGTCGAGCTCCTTGCGGTAGGACGGGGCGAGCCGCAGCGCACGCCACGCGTCGAACGAGCCGTCCAGGCGCGTTGCGTAGGCGCTCGAGCCCATGTCGCGGCGCCCGCCGGCCTTGAGCAGCATCTCGATGGCAAGCGATTGGTCGGCGATCTTGCCGATCCGCAGCAGGTCATAGGGTCTGAGCGCCCGGCCGATGTCGCGCCGCGCCGCCGGGTCGGCGAGGAGCCGCGCAAAGGCGCCGGCCTCGGCGACCGGGGAGACGTAGTCGGAGACCCTGAGGTCGGCGAATTCAACAGCGCGCAGCAACGCGTAGCGGCGGCGCAGCAGCGGCAGCACCATTGCCAACCGCCCGTCGGTTTCACGCGCCACGATAATCAGCGGTTCGGCGCGATTATGGACCAGCAGCATCTCGTAGAGCGCGGCGAGCCACACCGGGTGTTGAAACGCCGTTGCCGCCGAGCCGGCGTAGAACGCAGCAAATTCCGGCGAGCGGAAGTCGAACGAATTCTCGACGGCAATCTGAAACACGGCTGGGGAGACCGTTTAGGATGTGTCAACTCCCTTCTCTCCAATCGGCGGATTTCCGGCAAATCAATGCCGGGGATATGGTTTACACGGGGCCCGGGCACCCGCCGCCGTTAACGCTGACGAGCACCCCGCCTTTCGGAGGGACGTCCATCCGGTCTAGTGCGTTCAGGCTTTCGTGCTCGAGCGCGAGGGCATCGGCCAGGCAGGATCACCACTTTGCTTGCGATCGACGTCATCGTACCAGGCCGCCGCCCGCGTCTTTGGCATCGGGTTCTGATCGATCGCCTTCAGGAGGCGGGCCATGATGTCGCCGTCCTGACCGGCCCTGGCCCCGCCCTGCAACCGCCCCTGATCGACGCTGCCCTGCGGCTGGAGCGGGCCCTGCTGCGCCGCAACCGCGAGGGCCTCGCCACAACCCTTGCGGGCATTGCCGACCGCCCGCGCCCG
>JAKAJW010000010.1 GCA_021813645.1 Pseudomonadota bacterium
CGCCAGGCCGGCGCCGGCCCAGGTCGCGCGGCGGCCCAGCTGGGCGCGGCCGGCGCGGCTGGCCAGCAGCCAGAGCGCGAGGCCGACCCAGAGGAACAGATTGGTGAATTTCGACAGCACGCCCAGGCCGGAGGCGAGACCGGCGACGAGCCACCAGCCCTGGCTGCGCGGCGCGGCGAGCGCCTCGGCCAGCGCCCAGGCGGTCAGCGCCCAGAAGAAGGTGGAGGGCGCATCCGGCGTGGCGATGAAACCCATCGCCAGGATCAGCGCGGTGGCGTTGTAGAACAGCGCGGCGCGGAAGGCGAGCCGCGGCTCGCCGCTGGCCAGCAGGGCGATGCGGGCGACCAGTGGCGTGACGGCGGCATAGCCGAGGGTGGCGAGCAGCCGGACGCCGAGCCGGGTCGGGCCGAACAGCGCCTCGCCGGCGGCGATCCACCAGGCGATCATCGGCGGGTGGTCGTAATAGCCCGCCGAGGGGACCGTCGCCCAGAGCGCGTAATAGGCCTCGTCCTCGACCAGCGGGATGACGACGGCGAGGATCAGATGCACCAGGGCGAAGATCAGCGTCAGCCGCAGCACCGGCGAAAGCGGGCGGGCGGCGGGCGTGGCCGCAGCGGCGGCTTCGGGCATAGTCAATTCCTTTTGGCCGGGGCTGCGACCGGCATGGGCGGTCTGGCGGGGTTCGACTGACGACATGCTGACGTAATTTGGCAAGGGCATCTCACAAAATCGTGATCTACACACAAATACGTTTTGCCTCGAACGTTTGCACCCCGATAGAAGCGCGGCAACGACGACCCGATCGGGTCCGACCGGGGATGACCTTGCTGCAGCTGTTGCCCGCATTGACCGTGGTGGTGCCCACCTATGAGGAGCGGGCCAATATTCGACCGCTGTTTGCCCGGCTGGCGGCCGCGTTGGACGGCATCCGCTGGGAGGTGGTCTTCGTCGACGACGACAGCCCCGACGGCACCGCAGAGGAAGTGCGGGCCCTGGCCGCCGAGGAGCCGCGGGTGCGGCTGTGCCACCGGATCGGCCGGCGCGGCCTGTCGGGCGCCTGTATCGAGGGCATCCTGTCCTCGGCCGCGCCGGTGGTGGCGGTGATCGACGCCGATCTGCAGCATGACGAGGGGCTGCTGCCGCGGATGTTCCGCGCGCTGGAGGCCGATGCCGGGTTGCATCTGGTGATCGGCTCGCGCCATGTCGGCGACGGTTCGGCCGCCGGCGGCTTCTCGGCGCTGCGGCACTGGGGTTCGGAGCGGGCCAATGCCCTGGCGCGGCGGCTGCTCGGCATCCGGGTGAGCGATCCGATGAGCGGCTTCTTCATGCTGCGCCGCGAGGCGTTCAACGAGGTGGCGCTGGATCTGCAGAAGCAGGGCTTCAAGCTCTTGGCCGACATGCTGTCGGCCTCGTCCGGGCGCTGGCGGGTGCTGGAGCTGCCCTATACCTTCCGGGCGCGGGCGGCGGGGAGCTCGAAACTGGACGGGGCGGTGGCGCTGGAATTCCTCGGCCTCTTGGTGGCGCGGCTGACCGGCGGGCTCCTGCCGGTGCGCTTCGTGCTGTTTCTGATGGTCGGTGCCAGCGGGGTGCTGGTGCAGCTTGCCGCGGTGCGGCTCTTGATGGCGGCGGCGGGGCTCAGCTTCGGGCTGGCGCAGCCGCTGGGCGTGTTCACCGCGATGACCACGAATTTCACCCTCAACAACGCGATCACCTGGCGCGACCGGCGGCTGCGCGGGCGGGCGTTCTGGCGCGGGCTCCTGAGCTTCTACGCGGTCTGCTCGATCGGCGCGGTCACCAATGTCGGCGTGGCCGATGCGATCTTCGCGGTGCTGCCGAACTGGGCGGTGGCCAGCCTGGCCGGGGCGGCGGTGGGCGCCTTGTGGAACTTCTGGGCCAGCCTGATTGTGACCTGGCGGGTGCGCTGACCGGCTGGACAGGCCGGGGCTCGCAGTTATTTCTCGGCCTGGGTGCAAGCAAGGGAGCCGGGCATGAGCAAACGGGACATCGCGATCACGACGCAGGACGGCACTGCCAAGGCCGGGCTCTTTCTGCCCGCGGCCGGGTTGGGGCCGCGCAGGGCCGGCGTGATCCTCTATATGGATGCGTTCGGGCCGCGGCCGGCGCTTGACGGCATGGCGGAGCGGCTGGCCGCCGCCGGCTATGCGGTGCTGGTGCCGGATCTGTTCTACCGCGCGGGTGCCTACGGCCCGTTCGACACCAAGACCGCCTTCGCCAACGAAACGACGCGGGCTGAGTTGATGGCGCTGATTGGCGGCACCAGCCAGGCGATGACGGCGCGCGACACGGCCGCCTTCCTCGCCGCGCTGGAGGCGGCGGGGGCGAGCGGGCCGATCGGCACGGTGGGCTATTGCATGGGCGGGGCGCGGGCGCTGACGGCGGCGGCGAGCTACCCGGAGCGGGTGAAGGCGGCGGCCAGCCTGCATGGCGGCAACCTCGCCGGCGAGGCCGAGGACAGCCCGCACCGGCGCGCCGGCGAGATCAAGGCGCGGGTTTATGTCGGCCAGTCCGGCGAGGATCGCAGCTTCCCGCCGGAGCAATCGGCGCGGCTGGCCCAGGCGCTGCGCGAGGCCGGCGTCGACTATGTCCTGGAGAACTACGTCGGCTGCGCCCATGGCTGGTGCGTGCCCGATCATGCGGTGTTCGATTCCGCCGGGGCAGAGCGGCACTGGCGCCGGCTGCTGACCTTCTTCGAGGAAAGCCTGGGCTGATCGGATGCCGCGGCTGGCAGATCGCCGGGATCTGCCGATTCCCTGAGCATTGGCGGACGATCAAGATTTTGTGATCGCCGATGGTTGCGCTAACGGAATGGCCGCTTTGCAAAAAACCGTTGGCGTCGCGTAGAAAAGCCGGTAACGGTCGGTTTCGGGGAAGGAGGGGTGAATTGGCCAAGTGATTTTACCATTTGGCTCGATTGACGCGAAAAATGGACCGTTGGTGGCACCGCCTCGTGCGAGCCCAGGCACAACGACCTTAGGGAGGTAGTTATGACGAAAGATGGACAACTGTGGCGCCCGACCCGGCGCCGGCTGCTGCAAGCGGGCGCTGTGCTGGGCACGGCGCAACTGGCCTCGCCCTTCGTGCAGATCGCGCGCGCGGCGGACGTGGTGAAGATCGGCATGGACAACCCGCTGACCGGCACCTACGCCGCGCTCGGCAAGAACGAGCTGATCGGCGCCCAGATGGCGGCGGATGAGATCAACGCCAAGGGCGGCATCCTGGGCCGCAAGGTAGAGCTGTTGGTCGAGGATTCGACCTCGGGCGACGCCGGCGTCGCGGTGCAAAAGGCCCGCAAGCTGATCGACCGCGACCAGGTGAACTTCATCATCGGCAACGTGAACTCGGCCCTGGCGCAAGCCATCGCCAACGTCGCCAACGAAAAGAGCGTGTTCCACGTCGTGCCGGGCGGCCATACCGACTCGGTCACCGGCAAGGACTGCCACTGGAACACCTTCCGGGTCTGCAACACGACCCAGACGGAAGCCAATGCGGTGGCCTCGACGCTGGTCAAGAAGGCCGGCAAGAAGTGGTATTACCTGACCCCGGACTATGCCTTCGGCCATACGCTGCAGGCAGGTCTCGAGGCTGCGGGCGCCAAGCTCGGCGCGACCAAGGTCGGCGGCGCGCTGACACCGCTCGGCACCACCGACTTCTCGTCCTACCTGATCAAGGCGCAGGCGGCCAATCCGGACGTCATCATCTTCCTGCAGGCCGGCGACGACGCGGTGAACGCGCTGAAGCAGGCGGTGCAGTTCGGCCTGGACAAGCGCTTCCACCTGGCCGGCGCCCAGCAGGAGCTGGAAGTGCTCGAGGGCCTGCCGCCGGAAGCCCGGGTCGGCACCTGGGTGTTCGAGTGGTACTGGAAGCAGCCGAAAGTGGCCGGCGTCGACGCCTTCGTGGCCGAGACCCGCAAGCGCACCGGCGGCAAGGTTCCGACCGCGCGGCACTACTTCGGCCATACCGCGATCTGGACCTGCGCGCTGGCCGCCGAACAGGCCAAGACGCTCGACGCGGTCAAGATGGCCAAGGCGATGCAGGGCTTCCAGCTTCCGCCCGAGATCGCGATGATGCCGGATGGCGCCTTCTACCGCGCCGGCCAGAACCAGATGATCGGCGATCTCTACGTCGGCCACGCCCAGTCGAAGGGGGCTGACGATCCGGAGGATCTGTTCGTCGTCGACCAGGTGGTGAACGGCAAGGACGTCTCGCCCACGCTGGAAGAGACGATGTGCAAGCAGGACTGGCCGGCCTGACGCCTCGGGTGTCAGTTTGGTGAACTTTCCGGCCCGCGTCCGCCCGAGGGTGGCGCGGGCCGGACCCTACTCAGAAAGCGCTGAGGGATGACGCAACTCATATTGTTCAACGTGGCCAACGGTCTGATCATCGGCGCTTTTTACGCGCTGATGGCAATCGGCCTGTCGCTGATCATGAGCCTTTCGGACGTGATCAATTTTGCCCATGGCGGATTTCTCGCCATCGGCGCCTATCTCGCCTATACGCTCTCGCCCTATGTCGGGTTCTGGGGCGGGCTGATCCTGGCGCCGATCCTGACGGCCATTCTCGGCTTGATCGCCGAGAAGTTCCTGATCAGTCGGGTCTACGGGCGCGATCCGCTTTATTCGCTGCTGCTGACCTTCGGCCTGGCCTTCATCATCGAGGACAGCACCCGCTTCATCTGGGGCGCGCAAAGCGTTCCCTATGACGTGCCGGGCTGGCTGATGTCGCCGCTGTCGGCGGATTACTTCTTCCTGACCGGCTACCGGATGTTCATGGTGGCGCTGGTGGCGCTGGCCGTGGGCGGGCTGTTCTACGTGATGAACCGCACCCGGCTCGGCCTGCGCATCCGCGCCGGCACGCTGGACCTGGAGACGGTTTCGGTGCTGGGCGTGAACGTGCGGGTGCTGCGCAACCTGAACTTCGGCATCGGCATCTATCTGGCCGGTCTGGCCGGGGTGCTGGCCGCGGGCCAGCTTGGCCTGCAGCCGACGATCGGCGCCTCGGTCATCATGCCGAGCTTCGTGGCGATCATCATCGGCGGCCTGGGCAGCCTCACCGGCACGCTCTTGGGCGGCCTGCTGATCGGCGTGGCCTCGGGCCTGACCGCGGTGTTCCTGCCCTCGGCCACCGAGGCGGTGATCTATGTGATGATGGCGCTGGTGCTCTTGATCCGGCCGCAGGGCCTGCTGGGCGAAGAGGGGCGATTCTGAGATGCGCTTTGACGTGAAGAAGAACGCTTTGAGCCTGGTGGTCTGGGCGCTGCTCCTGACCGCGCCGCTCTGGGTCGATCGGGTCGGGGCCTATCCCGAACTGGTCACCCAGGTGGTGGTGATGGGCCTCGCGGCGATGTCGCTCAACTTCCTGCTGGGCTACACCGGCGTGCTGAGCTTCGGCCATGCCGCCTACTTCGGCCTCGGCGCCTATGGCGTCGGCCTGACGATCCGCTACCTGATGCCCTCGACCATGGCCGGCCTCGCGGTCGGCGTGCTGGTGGGCGCCCTGGCGGCGGCACTGATCGGACCGATGATCGTGCGCCGGCGCGGGGTCTATTTCGCCATGGTGACGATCGCCTTCGGCCAGGTCTTCTATTTCATCGCCTTCCGCTGGAACAACGTCACCGGCGGCGACGATGGCCTGACCAACTGGCACCGCGAGAACCTGCACCTGGGCTTCGCCACCTTCAAGCTGATGGATAGCCCCTACGACTTCTACTACTTCGTGCTGGCGGTCTTCGCGATCTGCACCGGGCTGATGGCGCTGATCCTGCGGTCGCCCTTCGGACGCACGCTGATCGCGATCCGCGAGAACGAGCGGCGGTCGCGCTTCCTGGGCATCAATGTGAACTTCCACATCTGGGTGTCCTGGGTGGTATCCTGCACCTTCATGTCGGTGGCCGGGGCGCTCTATGCGCTGCTGAACAACTTCGTCGACCCGCGGGCGTTCTACTGGTCGCAGTCCGGCGTCTTCGTGATCATGTGCGTGATGGGGGGGATGCGCAGCTTCTGGGGGCCGTTGCTTGGCGCGGCGGTCTATGTCGTGCTGCAGGACTATCTGTCCTCGGTCACGCCGAACTGGATGAGCTTCATCGGCCTCGTCTTCGTCGCCGTCGTGCTGTTCTTCCCGCGCGGCTTCCTGGGTGTTCTGCGGCGGAGGGCCTCGGAATGAGCTTTCTCAAGGTCGAAAGCGTCTCCAAGCATTTCGGTAGCTTGGTGGCGGTCGACGGTGTGTCGATGAATGTGCAGAAGGGCGAGTGCCGGGCGGTGATCGGGCCGAACGGCGCGGGCAAGACCACCTTCTTCAACCTGATCACCGGTATGCTCGGGCTGACCTCGGGCCGGGTGGTGCTGGACGGCCAGGACATGGCCGGCATCGACCCGAGCCACCGGGTGAAGCTCGGCATGGCGCGGACGTTCCAGATCACCGAGATCTTCCCCGAACTGACGGTGCGCGAGAATGTCCGCATCCCGGTGGAGGTCGCGGCGGGGCTGCATCTGTCGCCCCGGATGCCGGCGCATCTGAAGGCGTCGGTGAACGACCGCATCGAGCAATTGCTGGAAGAGGGCGGGCTGACCCGGATCGCGCATCGCTATGCGGGCGAGCTCAGCCACGGCGACCAGCGGGCCTGCGAGATCATGATGGCGCTGGCGCTGAACCCGCGGCTGCTGCTGCTCGACGAGCCGACCGCCGGCATGGGCGACGACGAAACCCATGCGGTGGCCCGGCTCATCAAGCGCATCCACCGCGAGAGCCACATGACCATCGTGCTGATCGAGCATGACATGCGGGTGGTCTTCAATCTGGCCGACCGGATCACCGTGCTGGCCGAGGGCAAGCCCCTGGCCGAAGGCACGCCGGCGGAAATCACGGCGAACGAGAGGGTCCAGGCGGCCTATCTGGGGGGCGCGGCATGAGCGGCTATGCACTGACGGCCGAGGGGCTGCACACCTACTACGGCAAGAGCCACATCCTGCATGGCGTCAGCCTGAAGGTGGCCGAGGGCAAGATCACCACCATCCTCGGCCGCAACGGGGCGGGCAAGTCGACGACGCTGCGCAGCCTCGTCGGGCTCACCCCGGCGCGGGAGGGGATGATCCAGATCTTCGGCAAGGACACCACCCGGATGCCGCCCTATGCGATCGCCGGGCTCGGCGTCGGCTTCGTGCCGGAGGGGCGGAAGATCTTCCCGGCGCTGACCGTCGAGGAGAACCTGAAGGTGCCGGTCGACCGGCCCGGCCCCTGGAACATCCAGACCATCTACGAGCTCTTCCCGCGGCTGCAGGAGCGGCGCAACAACAAGGGTCGGCAGCTTTCCGGCGGCGAGCAGGAGATGCTTTCGATCGCCCGCGCGCTGCTGCTGAACCCGAAGCTGTTGATCCTCGACGAGCCCTCGCAGGGGTTGGCGCCGTTGATCGTGCGCGAGGTCTTCCGCATCGTGGTGAAGATGCGCGAGGCCGGCATGTCGGTGCTGCTGGTCGAACAGAACGTGCGGATGACGCTGGAAGTGGCGGATTTCGCTTACGTTCTGGAAGACGGCCAGGTTGCCTTCGAGGGCACCGCGGCGGAGCTGTCGAGCGACGAGGACCGGCTGCAGGAGCTGGCCGGGGTCAGCGCGGAGCAGTGGACGATTTGATCTCGCGCGGGCTGGCGATCGCCGGCCCGCCGGATTAGATGCCGGCCATGGCGCAGCGCATCCTTCGCATTCTGAACCTGACGAGCCTGGCAGCGGTGCTCGTCTTCGGCCTGGCGCCGCGGCTCGATCTTCGGGCGGCGGCGCTTTTCTTTCGCCCGGGCGCCGGCTTCTGGCTGGTGAACGACCCCTGGGTGGAGTTGCCGCGGCGCGCCTTCTGGATCGCCGGCGACACGCTGGCGCTGATCGGGCTGGCGCTGTGGCTGATCGCCTGGGCGGCCGGGCCGGGCCGGCAGGTGCCGGGGCGGCTTTGGGGCTTCGTCTTCCTGACCATGGCGCTTGGCCCCGGGCTGCTGGTCAATCTGGTGATGAAGCCGCTCTGGGGCCGGGCTCGGCCGGCCGATATCCTGGCCTTCGGCGGGCCGCATCGCTTCACGCCCTTCTATCTGCCGACCGACCAATGCGGCTGGGGCTGCTCCTTCGTCTCGGGCGAGGCGGCCTCGGCGGTGGCGGTGGCGGCGATCCTCGGGGTCTTGCTCTGGCCGCATCTGGCCCGGCGCGGCCGGCGTCGCGCGCTGCTGGGGCTGGCCGCCTTCGCGCTGCTGGCGGCGGGGCTGCGGGTCGCCGCCGGGCGGCATTTCCCCTCGGATGTGGTATTCGGCGGGCTGCTGGCGGGCTACGTCGCCTGGGCGCTCTACCAGGCGCTGGACATCGGCGCGGCGGCGGGACGGTTCACCGTCGCGGCGCTGGTCGCCGATTTTGGCCGGCTGCGCCGGCGGCCGGGCGTGAGCAGCGCGAAGCAGACCGGCGAGGGGCGCGGCGGCTGAGGCCCGGCCGGTGCGCTGCCTGCGGGCTGGGCCTAGCGGGCGGCGGCCGAGGGCTTGGCGCGGATCTCGGCCTCCGAGGTGGCGGTGCCGGTGGCGGGGGCCTCTTCGGCCGAAGCTTCGTAGCGCGCCGTCGCGCAGGGCAGGGTGAAGCGGAAGGTGCTGCCTCCCCCCGGGGGGCTCACCACTTCGATGCGGCCGCCGTGAAGCTCGACCAGCCGCTTGGTGATGGACAGGCCGAGCCCGGTCCCGCCGGCCTTGCGGGTCGAGGACCCGTCGATCTGGCGGAACGCCTCGAAGATCAGATCCTGATGTTCGGCGGCGATGCCGCAGCCGGTGTCGGACACCGAGATTTCGATCAGGGGCCCCTTGGGCGCGGCAGAGACCCGGACTTCGCCCCGATCGGTGAACTTCATCGCATTGCCGACCAGGTTGATGAGGATCTGGTTGAGCCGGAGGCGGTCGGCCGAGACCCAGTGCGTGCCGACATCGCAGACCAACTCGAGAGATTTCTTGGCGGCGATCGCCTGAAAGCCTTCCAACACGTCCTCGACGAGTGGGGGCAGGGTCAGCGGCTCTCGGTTGAGCTCCATCTGGCCGACCTCGATCTTGGCGAAGTCGAGCATTTCGGTGATCAGCCGCAGCAGGTGCTCGCTGGAGGCTTCGCTCTTGCGGGCGAGGTCGCGGAGGAAGGTCAGCGTGGCATCGGTTTCGTCCAGCAGGGCCGGCTCGCCCCCTGCCGCCGCGAGCTTCTCGCGCAGGCGGCGGACCTGAGGCAGGCCGTAGAGGTTGCCAAGCACCCGGGCGTTGCCGAGGATCACCGTGAGCGGCGTGCGCAGTTCGTGGCTGAGCACGTTGAGGAAATCGGATTTCGCGACACTGGCGGCCTGGGCCGCCTCCATCGCCGCCTTCAACTCGGTGATGTCGACGCGCAGGCCCACGGTGCATCCATCCGGCGTCCGCTGGTCGGTGACCTTGAGCCAACGCCCGTCGCTCAGTTGCTCCTCGGAGGCGGAACGGCCGGCTTTGAAGGCCTCGAGCCGGGTTCGGACCCATTCGTCTTCCGAGACAAGATTGTTGGCGAACTGACCGCTGCGGAAACCCTCGCGGATGATCGTCTCGAAGGGCGTGCCGGGCACCAAGAGGTCGGGCGTCTTGTCGTAGAGTTCGGCGTATTTACGGTTGCAGACGACGAAGCGGTTTTGCTCGTCGTAAAGGACGAAGCCGTCCTCCATCGCGTTGATCGCATCGTTCAGACGCTGTTCCGCGCGCCGGCGCTGCCGCAGCAGGACGTAGAAATGGCGCATCATGGCGAGCAGAAGCACGGAAGCGGCGACGTAGAGCAGCCGGTAGAGCCACTGGAACGGGACATCATGCGACCAGCCGCCCTTGGGGGTCGCCGCCAGTTCCCAGTTGCCGGACGGCAAGGTGATCTGAGCCGAGACATGGCGCATGTCGAAGATGGCGCGATCGCCATAGAGGAGCCGGCCACTGTTGCCCTCTGGCCCGATGCGGCGAAGGGCGACATCGAGCGGCAGGTCGGGGTTCGACAGGCCCGTGGTGGCAAAGAAGTGCTCGGTGTCCATCACCGCCGAGACGATACCCCAGAAGGTGCTCTTGGCGGTCACGGGGTCGATGAGGAAGACCGGCGTCCGAACGATGAAGCCACGGCCGCCCTGGACCAGTGGGAACGGGCCGGAAATGATCGTCCGCCCGGTGTCGCGCGCTTGGGCAACGTCGGGATATTGGCTGGGAGAGGCGCGCAGATCAAAACCCAGAACGGCTTGGTTCTGACGCTCGGGATAGACGTAGCGTGTGATCAGATCCGGAGCCAGGGCGATGTTGATGAGGCCGGAATTGTTGCGTGCCATCTCGGCAGCGGCTTCCTCGAACTGCGCCTTGGTGATGTTCGGGTCGCGCTTGATCAGCGCGGCCAGACCGCGCGAGATGATCGTCTTGCTGCTCAGATCCCCGGAGATCTTGGCGGAGAGCGAGGCGAGCTGCGCCTCGGCGAACTGGCGCTGTTGCGTCATGAAGCGATCGGAGACCACGTGATCCAGGGTCATGCCCACCACCAGGATCGACGTGAAGATATAGGCATAGATGAAATATTCGATGCTCGCCTTGAGCCGGAGCCCCCAATGCCGGGCCCTGGTGCGCATCTGGGGCAGGAGCAGATCCCACCCAATCTCATAACCCTTTTGGGAACGAGCCATTTTTCTTCGGAGTCTCCGTGCCAAAAGCCCTGGCGAAGTTTTCTGCACCAAATGGGGCATTTCGATGGCGTCGCGGCGGCTGCTCGCTGGCCGCGGCGGGGTAATTGGCTTAATTTGTTTGCGATTTTTGCGCGCCGGGCGCGGCCCGACCGGCCGGAGCGCGGCGGGTGGAGGCCGTCCGGCGGGGGGCGCCTCGGCCCGACGGCGGCTGGCGCAACGGGGCCGCAGGTCGAGAAAAAGCCGCCGTCCGCGCCAGCGGAGGCGGCGGTGGTGCCGGTTGCAGGGATCGAACCCGCGACCTTCGGTTTACAAAACCGCTGCTCTACCAGCTGAGCTAAACCGGCCCGGCCAGCGGAATCGGGCGAAACGGCCCAAAGGTCAAGCGGGAATTCTTCGCCTCAGCCGGGCCGGTCGGATGAGGAAAGTGGTTTAACGTCGCGCGCAACCTCGTATAATCGCCGCCGGGGGCAGGGACGGTTGCATGAAAGTCATCTATCATCTTGGCGTGCATTGCACCGATGAGCATCGGCTGATCGGCTGCCTGCGGCAGAATGTGGCCGTCTTGGCCGAGCAGGGGGTCGTGGTTCCCGATCCCGAGCTTTACCGGCCGATCCTGCGCAATGTCGTCAATGCGATGAAGGGCGCGCGGGCGAGCGCGGAGACCGAGGAGACGGTGCTCGACGCGGTGATGACGCAGGACGAGGCGGCCCGCGTGGTCTTTTCCAACGAGGCCTTCCTCTGCGTCCGCCATCGCGCGCTGCAGCAGGGCATGCTGTATCAGACCGCGGCGGACAAGACCCTGGCGCTGGCCAATCTGCTGCCCTCCTGCGAGGCCGAGCTGGCGCTGGCGATCCGCAATCCGGCGACCTTCCTGCCGGCCCTGTATCAATCGACAAAAATCAACAGTTTCGATGAGTTCCTGGGCGGAACGGATCCGCTGGCGCTGTCTTGGGCGGATATGATCGAACGCATCCGCCAGGTGCTGCCGGAGGTGCCGATCACCGTCTGGTGCGACGAGGACACGCCGCTGATCTGGCCCGAGGTGCTGCGCGCCGTGGCCGGCTGCGCGCCGCAGACCCCGCTGCAGGGCGAGGGCGAGCTTCTGGCCGCGATCATGTCGCCGGAGGGGCTGGCGCGGATGGGCGAATTCCTCGCCGCGCGGCCGGGGCTGAGCGAGGCGCAGCGGCGCCGGGCGGTGGCGGCCTTCCTCGACAAATACGCGCTCGAGGACAAGATCGAGATGGAGCTCGATCTGCCCGGCTGGACCGAAGCCTATGTCGAGGAACTCACCGGGCGCTACGACGAGGATGTGGAAGATATCGCGGCAATTCCGGGGGTTAGGCTGCTTTCGCCCTGGCCTCAGGACATCCCGAGCGCGGACTTGTAAAGCTCCAGGATCGCCTCTTCCTCGGCCAGGTCGTCCTTGTCGCGCTTGCGGATGGCGATCAGCTTGCGGATCGCCTTGGTGTCGTAGCCGCGGCCCTTGGCCTCGGCCATCACTTCTTTCTCCTGCTCGGCGAGGTCGCGCTTCTCGGCGGCGAGATGTTCGAGCCGCTCGATGAACTGGCGCAATTCCTCGGCGGCGACATTGGTTTCGGCGGCGGTGATCGGATCGCTCATCTGGGGCCTCTTCTGTTTGCCCGATCCCTAACGGGGTGGCGGGAAGGGTGCAAGGGGGGCGCCGAGCCGCGCCGCAGGGGGTGCCGGCAAGCGGTTGGCGGAGTTGGCAAAATCTGCACACCGATTTGACACCGATTTCGCACCGACATTGCACCGACGTTACACCGACAGTGCCTCGCCAGGCGCGGGCGCGGCGATCGGTTTCCGGTGGGGGCAATTGCCTTGGGGGGCGCCGTGCGGCTGCGGCTCAGGCGCGCTTCAGCCGCGGCTCGGCGCCGCCGGCCGCCCAGGCCCGGACGGCCTCGCCGAAGGCGCGGAACAGCGGCCGCGAGACCGGATCGTTGGTGGCGTTGTATTCCGGGTGCCACTGCACCGACAGCGTGAAGCCCGGCGCGTCCTTCACATAGATCGCCTCGGGCGTGCCGTCGGGGGCGTAGCCGTCGATCACGATGCGGGCGCCGGGCGTCTTGATGCCCTGGCCGTGCAGCGTGTTGGTCATCACCTCCTCGGCGCCCAGAAGCCGGGCGAAGACGCCGCCGGGGGTGAAGCTGACCTTGTGGCGCAGGGCGAATTTCTCCTCGAGCGTGCCGTCGGGCGGCATCCGGTGGTTCATCCGGCCCGGCAGGTCGCGGATCTCGGGGTAGAGCGTGCCGCCCATCGCCACGTTGACCTCCTGAAAGCCGCGGCAGACGCCCAGGAAGGGCTGGCCGCGGTCCACGCAGGCGCGGATCAAGGGCAGGGTGATCGCGTCGCGGCAGCGGTCGAAGGCGCCATGCGCCTCGGTCGGTTCCTCGCCGTATTCCTCGGGGTGGACATTGGGCCGGCCGCCGGTCAGCAGGAAGCCGTCGCAGCGGTCCAGCAGTTCCGCGACCGAGACGAAATGCGGATCGGCCGGAATGATCAGCGGCAGGCATTCGGCCACTTCCGCCACCGCCTGGCTGTTCATCATCCCCCCGGCGTGAACCCGGTAGGTCTCGTTCAGGACCGAGAGATTGCCGATGATGCCGACGACGGGCCGCGTCATTCCCCATACTCCGATTGCCTGCTGCAAAGATAGGCGGCTCGGCCGCGATGGTCGAGGGGGCATGGTCGCGCAGCGGCTGTGCATCCAGGGGCTTGCGGCAATTTTAGGCCGGGCGGGGCCGCGGTGGCGGTCCGCTGGGCGGTCCGTTGGGGCGGTCCGGTTGGGGGGGCGGTCGTTGGGTGGGCGTCAGGCCTCGGCCAAGAGGCCGGCGGCGTCGATGCCGGCGAGCGCCACGCTGGCATCCTCTTCCGGCATGCCGCCGGAGACGCCGACGGCGCCGAGCACCTCGCCGCCCGCCGCCTTCACCACCACACCGCCCGGCGCCGGCACGAAGGCGCCGGCGAAGACGCCGTTGGCCGCCGCCATCAGCGCCGGGAAGATCTCGGCCAGTTCCGCCTGCCGCCGGCCACCGAGCCCAAGCATCGCCGTGCCATAGGCCTTGCCATGCGCCATGCCGAAGCGGCCCGGCGCCGCGCCGTCTTCGCGGGCGAAGGCGAGCGGGTGGCCGCCGGCGTCGAGCACGATCAGCGCCATCGGCCGGAAGCCTTCGGCCCGCGCCTTGGCGAAGCCGCCGGCAATGATCCGTTGCGCCTGTTCGAAGGAAATCCCGGCCATCTCATGCTCCTGTCCCGCGGTTTGCGTCGGGCAGGTAGGCCGGGGCGGCCGGGGATCAAGCCGGGCCTAGCGCAGCACCAGGCCGACGACGACGACCATCAGCCCGATCAGCGCGACGCCGAGCGCGCCGTAGTTCCAGGCGACCAGCCGGCCGAGCCGGGCGCGCATCTCGGCCTCGGGCAGCCCTGCGCGGTTGGCGCGCGCCGCGGCGACGCCGCAGCCGAGCAGGCCGAGCACGCCCAGAACCGTCACCGCCGCCCCGCCCCAGATCAGATAGACCATCGCTTTCGCTCCCCGTCTTGCGCCCGCCGTTTAGCGCGGCTGGGGGCGGGGGCGCAATCGGTTCCGGCCGGCCTCGGGTCGCAGCCTCAGGTCGCGGCCTCAGGTCGCGGCCTCAGGTCGCGGCGGCGGGCGCCTTGGCCGCGGGCCGATCCCAGCCGCCCTGCGCCAGCACCTCGCCGAGGATGCGGGCCGCGGCCTCGACCTCTTCGGGGCCGATGAAGAGCGGGGTGAAGCCGAAGCGCAGGATGTCGGGGGCGCGGAAGTCGCCGATCACCCCGCGGGCGATCAGCGCCTGCATGACGGCGGCGCCCTCGGGGTGGCGGAAGCTGACCTGGCTGCCGCGCTGCGCCGGATCGCGCGGGCTGGCCAGGACCAGGCCCGGGCAAGCCGCCTCGACCCGGGCGATGAACAGCTCGGTCAGTTCGATCGAGCGGGCGCGGACCGCTTCGATCGTGGTCATGTCCCAGATGTCGAGCGCGGCGTCGAGCGCGGCGAGTTGAATTATCGGCGGCGTGCCGACGCGCATCCGCTCGATGCCGCGGCCGGGGCGGTACTCGGGCTCGAAGGCGAAGGGACTTTCGTGGCCGAGCCAGCCGGAGAGCGCGGGGCGCGCGGTTTCGGCGTGGCGCGGGGCGACATAGATGAAGGCCGGGCCGCCGGGGCCGGAGTTGAGGTATTTGTAGGTGCAGCCGACGGCGAAATCCGCCCCCGCCTGGGCCAGCCGGACCGGGATGGCGCCGGCGGTATGGGCCAGATCCCAGACCGTCAGCGCGCCCACCGCATGCGCCTTCGCGGTGAGGGCGGCCATGTCGTGCAGGCGGCCGCTGCGGTAGTCGGCCTCGGTCAGCAAGAGGACGGCCACCGTCTCGTCGAGCGCCTCGGCCACCGCCTCGGGGGCGACGGTGCGCAGCGTGTAGCCGCGGCCGAGGCTTTGGACGAGCCCATCGGCGATGTAGAGGTCGGAAGGGAAGTTGCCGGTGTCCGACAGGATCACCCGGCGGGTCGGGTTCAGCTCCAGCGCCGCGGCGAGCGCCTGGTAGACCTTGATCGAGAGCGTGTCGCCCATCACCACGCTGCCCGGCTCGGCGCCGATCAGCCGGCCGATGCGGTCGCCGATCCGGCGCGGCATCTCCATCCAGCCGGCGCGGGTCCAGGCGGTGATGAGCATCTCGCCCCATTCCTCGGTCAGGGTGCGGGCGACGCGTTCGGCGGCGGCCTTGGGCAGCGGGCCGAGCGAATTGCCGTCGAGGTAGATCACCCCCGGAGGCACGTCGAACATGGCGCGGGTGGCGGCGAAATCGGTCATCTGGGCTTCTCCCGGGGGTCTTCCCGGCGGGAAGGTGCGGGCAAGCGGCGGCGGGCGCAAGCGGATTTTCCGGTCGGCGGCGGCATTTCGTGGACAAGCGGCCGGGG